>JANQME010000297.1 GCA_028280205.1 Longimicrobiales bacterium | reverse complement strand
TGGAGGGCACGACCCAGCGGTCTCCGGCGCCCGTCGGGTCGATCCACAAGACGAGGGGCCGGGTCTCTCGAGCGGCGGCCCGCTCGGCGAGCTCCCTGTAGCGCGTCTCGATCGCACCGAGTCGCTCGCGCGCGATCCCCTCGGCGTCGAAGAACGCGGCGACCTGGTAGAGCCACTCCGCCTGTCCGAGGGGCGTGGGCTCGATCCACGAGACCGAAGGGGCCGCGGCCAGCCCGAGCTCGCGCGCGCGTCGGAGCGGCTCTGCCTGAGCGAGCGAGGCCGTGGAGAGGAAGGTGATGTCGGGCGTGATCTCCAGAAGCGCTTCGAAGCGCGGCGGTCCGTGGAAGGAAGCGCCGATTTCCGCAACCTCGCCGGTCTCCCAGCGGGACCGGAGGGACGGAGCGTAGACGCCGCCGCTCCCCATCCCGACGATGGCGTCGACCCGACCCAGCAGGCGGGTACGGGTCAGGGTCAGATCTTCGTTCGCCGCCATCGTGTGTACCGGGATCCGGACGACATGGCCACCTTCGAGGGCACCGGTCAGGGGCGGTGAGGGAACGCCGCACCGCACGAGGACGAGCACGTCGCGACCCCCGCCGCGTTCGGCCGGAGGGTGAACGCGCAGCACCTTGTATCCGTCGTGGTACGAGAGGCTGAAGCCCTCGGCGTGGGAGAGGTGGGCCTCCTCCGGAAGGACGTCTTCGTCGAGGCGTGATGCAGTCGCACAGCCGTCGCTCGTCCCGTCTTCGGCGACGGAGCCACCGCCCTCACCCGCACACCCCACTGCAAGAACACCCATCACCAACAGCCGTGGCACGCGCCGGACGCTCACCGGACCCGCTCCAGCGGTGCGATCCACTCGAATCGGTGGCCCGGGAGCCGCGTGGGATGAAGGAGTGCGATCAGGTCCGCGAGGACCGATGTAGGATCGACCTGAGCACCCTCGTACCAGTCGTCGCCCCCCTGCTCGGGACGGGTGCGGACGCGGTGATGGAAGACCCTCCCTTCCCGGTAGGCCGGAATCTGCTCGAGATATCCGTCCGAAGGCCACCGCTCGTCGGTTCGGTCCCAGGTGATCCAGTAGTGCGCTCGACTCGCCGTGACGAGGAACTCCTCGTCGGTCATCGGCACGCCTTCGCTGAACCCTCGGCCTCCGGCGGTCACGCCGGCGGAGGCCTCGGCGGAAACGTTCTGCCCACCGGCGTCCTCCAGCAGCTCGGACTCGAGTGAATTCCGATGAATCATCCAGCGGTCTCCGCTGCGGAACGCCCAGATCACCGGGACAGGAGGGGCATCAACCACCAGTGAAACGAGCGAGTCCCGCCGAGCGCGAATCTCACCGAAGAGTCGGTCGGCCTCCGCCTCCGCTCCGAGGAAGAGACCGAGGTACCGGATCCACTCGGCCCGGCCAAGGTAGCTCCGCTCCGCCCATGCGAACATCGGGACGGCCGGGACTCCCACCTCCCGGAGTCGATCGAACTGCTCGGCGTGCTCGAGGCTCGCGACCCGGAAGAACGCCGCTTCGATCCCTTCGCTCAGGAGGAACTCGGTGTTCGTCGTCCGATGCAGCGCGCTCCCGACCGCCGCGAGCTGCCCGCTCTCGACCCGTTGGTGGAGGTCGACATCGTAGATTCCGGTCCCTCCGATTCCCCGAAGTCGGTCGATGTGACCCAGAGCCTTCACCCGGAGTGCGTCTGCATCCCGGTTGACCGTCACGCTCCGAACCGGGACCTCGAAGACCGGAGCCGACTCGAGGTCCGGGGGAATCCGGGGACGGGTGCCGCGCGCCACGAGCACCATTCGGTCGACGTCCTCCGCCCAGAGGCGCGCGGAGCGCTCGGCGAGCGCCGACGGGTCGGCCGACGCGTGGACGATCCGATAGCCGGGACCGGCGGACACCGTGAATCCGGTCGCGAACGTCACCTCGGGTACGGCCGGCACGGGGAGCCCCTCGGTGAAGCCCTCGTCCACCGAGGGACCACCCGAACTATCGCCCACCACGCAGCCGAGGGCTGCCGCGGTCGACAGGACGCCGGCCGCTCGGATCATCGGCGCAGGACGCCCGTGCCCCAGGAAACCGTGAGCTCGAGCAATCGCGGCGGGGCGGGAAGGCCGACGGCCGAACCCTCACCACCGGACAGATAGTAGCGCTCGTCCGCGAGGTTGCGACCGTTGAGCTGCAGCTGAATACCGTTGCCACCTCCGCAGATGAGGAGGAGGGCGGCGAAGCACCTCGATGCCTTCATGCCGATCACGGCGCCTCCCTCCGAATGGCCTCGATCGGGCTCACGGCCGCGGCCCGTCGCGCGGGAGCCACGCCGGCGAGGGTGGCCGCGGCGAGTGTGAGCGCCGCCACGCCCAGGTACGTGAGGGGATCGGTGGCGGGAATCGCGTAGACGAGGCCTTCCATCACCCGCACGAGCGCGATGCTCATCCCGAAGCCCAGCCCGAGCCCGAGCGAGGCGAGCGCGAGCGTGCGACCCAGGACCCGCAGCACGACGGAGCGCCCCGACGCGCCGAGGGCCCTGCGGATCCCGATCTCCGATCGCCGCCGCAAGACGAGGGCGCTCAGACTCCCGTAGGTCCCGATGGCCGAGAGCGTCAGGCCCACCCCGGCAAACGCGAGGAGGAGCATCCAGTCGAAGCGGCGACCCGCGGTATCTCCGGCGACGACCATGGCGCCCGAGCGCACCTCGTCCATCGGAACGCCCGGGTCGACCGCCTCGACGGCCGCCCGGAGGGCGGGGATCAGCTCTGCCGGACGCTGCGCCGAACGCACGACCACGTGCATCTCGTCTTCCGTGCGTGGGGCGTACGTCACGGGCAGCAAGCCGGCCTCGAGTCCGCGCTGCGCGGTCGCACCCACGACGCCGATCACGCGCAGCCACGGCCCGTCCCTCGTATGCCGAAGCTGGCGGCCGATCGGATCTTGCCCGGGCCAGAAACGCTCCGCGAAGAGGCGGTCGACGATCAGCACGTCGGCCCGGTCGGCGAACTCCATCTCGGTAAAGTCGCGACCGGAGAGGAGCGCCACACCAAGGCTGGCGAACGTGCCCGGAGTCACGAAGCGATGGCTGACCTGGGGCTCCTGGCCCGGCGGTGGGAGCGGGAGACCGTCGATGAAGACGGGCCAGATCGCACCCCTCTCCAGCGGCAGCGCCTCGATCGCGCCCGCCGCCTCCACCCCGGGGACCTCTAGGAGGGCGGAGCGCAGCGCAGCGTGGAACGTCCGCTCCGACTCGGGCGTCGGGTAGCGGCCGGCGGGGAGCGGAGCGCGGAAGGTCACCATCCCGTCGGGTTCGAAGCCCGGGTCCTGCTGGATCAGGACGCCGTAGCTGCGCAAGGCCAGGCCCAACGCCACGAGCACCACCACCGCCAGCGCGCTCTCGGCGACCACGAGCACCTCCCGGGCGACGCCCGCGGTCGACGTCTGACCTCCACGTACCGAGGAGGGCGGCCGGCGGGCGAGGCCCCACGCCGGTGCGGCCGAGAAGAGCAGGCCGGCGCCCACCGTGACGAGGGCAGCGTACGCCAGGGCCGGGCCATCGAGGGATACGGACGCTCCCGGGGGGAGTGTTCCCCCTTCGATCCGGGTCAGGAGCACGACACCCACGCGGGCGAGCCCGACCCCGACGAGCCCGCCGATCGCCGCGAGCGTGAGGCTCTCGACGAGGTTCGTGCGGAGCAGCCGTGCGCGGCCTGCACCGAGCGCCATCCGCAAGCGCCACTCATCCGAGCGCTCGAGAGCCCGGGCCAGCAGGAGTCCGGCGACGTTGATCGCGGCGATGACGAGCACCAGGCCGACCGCGGCCAGGAGCAGCCGAAGGCGCGCGTCCACGTTCCGCACCAACACGTCGTGCAGACCCCGGACGACCGCCCCCTTCGACCCGTGCGTATCCGGGAAGTCGGCCGCCAGCCGCGACTGGATGTCGACCAGCTCGCGCGTGGCCTCCGTCGTCGTCCGCCCCTCGGCGAGCCGTCCGACCACACGAAGCCAACGGGCGTCGCTGTCGAGCCAGCGCGCCTCGTCGATGTACAACGGAGTCCAGAGCTGGCGTGCCCCGGTGTAGCTGCTCCGATAGCCGTCGGGCAGCACACCGACGACCGTGCGGGCCTCCCCGTGCACCTCCACGCTCCGCCCGAGGACGTCCGGATCCATCGCGAAGGCCTGTCGCCACAGCCCCTCGCTCAGGATCACGACGGACGCCGCCGCGGTGCGCGTCTCCTCCTCGGTGAAGACGCGGCCGAGGATCGGTTCCACGCCGAGCACGGAGAAGTAGCTCGCCGTGACCCGGGCGCTGCTCACCTGCCGCGCCGCGTCACCCAGCTCCAGCGTCGAGCGGCCACTCGCCATCGCCGCGATCCCCGTGAAGGCGCTCGACCCGTCGCGCCACGCCAGGTAGCTCCGCCAGGAAGCCCAGATCGGCGTGCCGTCCGCGAAGCCGGCCGCGCCCTCGAATGTCTCGTCGAGGGTGACGAGCCGATCCGGCTCCGGATACGGGAGCGGTCGCAGCACGACCGAGCGAAAGACCGAGAAGACGGCCGTGTTGGCTCCGACGCCCAACGCCAGCGTGAGAACGGCGACCGTGGTGAAACCGGGCCGCCGAGCCAACGTGCGGAACGCATACCGCAGCTCCCGCAGCAGAGATTCCATCGATAGCCTCCTCAAGGGCGAGACCCGCTCGCCGCACAACCGGCAACCATCGCGAGCACCGCGACCGGGGCCGCCGGCCCCTGCTGCCTCGAGCGTGGGCCGCGCATCACCACTGCACCCGCACGTCGCCGAGCCCCCACGGTAATTCGATGCTCCGTTCCATGAGCGCCGCCGGAGCGGCGCGCGTTCTCAGGAGGCCGCGAGGACCAACATCCACGTGTTCAGCACGCTCGCGCGCGTTTCGTACCTGGACTCCCTTTCCCATCCTCACCCCTCCCCAACCCGGTCATCTAGTCATCCGCCCCCACGGACTCGGCCCAACCCCACGACGGCCGGTGCCGTCACGACGAGCGAAAAGACGAGCAGGGCCAGGAACGGCGGCGCCGCCCGCGCCAACACCTCGTCGGTGCGCTCCTCCACGAAGGAGAACTCGGGCCTCGCCCGCACGGCGCCCACGTCCATCTCGCGCCCCGCCAGAATCTCGGGGACGAAGAACGCCCGCCACTCCTCGGCGAATGCTCGAACCTGCGTCTCGAAGCGCGCGAAGCGCGCGTCTCCGGTGCCGGCCGCGTCGTTGAGCAGCTCTTGCACCAGAAGCGCGGGCGAGAGGAAACGGTACCGACGCACGACGGACTGCTGGGCGGACAGCCGCGCATCGAAGCGCGCAGCGACCTCCTCCAGCCGACGGTTCACTTCGTCCGTCGCCGCCCAGGAGAGCGCTGCCGTCCCGGCGGCGTCCGGCACCACCCCACCGGCCATGTCCGGGTGGTCCTCCAGGTAACGAGCGAGGAGCTCGCTGCGCTGATTGACCGCCTCGTTCGACGCCTCGCGAGCCGTGCTGATCATCTCGACCCGTGAGGGGAGTGGATGGAGAAGCCCCGCCGCGATGCTCACGGCTGCGGGCACGACGACCACGAGTGCGAGCCACGCCCCGACGAGGGCCGTGGCGTTCCAGGCCGAGCTCCGTCCGAGCGTGTTCACCCACGCGGACAGCCCGAACCAGAAGAGGGCGTAGGCGACTACGACACCACACCAGAGCACGAGACGGGCGGGCTCCTGGAGTCCGCCCGAGAAGGCCGAGCCGACGAGGGACACGCCCAGCGCGAGCCCGACGACGAGCAGGCCTCGAAAGAGCAGTTTGGCCGCCACGACCGCGCGGGCCGAGACGGGCTGCGAGAGGGTCAGTGCCAGCGTCCCCTGCTCGCGCTCGGCCGAGAGCACGTTGTAGCCGAGCGCGAGTACCAGTAGAGGAAGCAGGTAGACGAGAACGAAGGCGAGGTCGAAGCGGCCCACCATGAGGTTGAGCGGGTTCTCGACCTCACCGTTCTGCAGGAAGGTCTGCTCGTTGGTGTAGATGCTGACGTCGTAGTAGTACGGCAGCAGATCGCTCTGACCCACGGAGAGGGAGGCGAGCGGGCCGGGCCCGTGCTCGGCGGGAACCGCGGAGCGCGCACCGCCGTGCTCGAGCCCGGCCCGCTCGCCTCCCTCTCC
>JANQME010000258.1 GCA_028280205.1 Longimicrobiales bacterium | reverse complement strand
CTGCTCCACCAGCGCGGGATCGTCGACATCTACGCGTACGAGGTGCGAAGCGGGGGGAACGGGAGCCGGATCGACATTCTCGACCCGGACGGCGCGCCCGCCGTGGGGTCGGACCGTATGCCGCTCCTGGGCTGCTGCACCGTCTACGAGCCTCCGTTCGAACAGGTTCTCATGGGCGTCGATCTCGTGCGTCCGGTTGAGATCTCGGAGCACACCGCATTCGGGCTGAATCTCGTCGCAGGCCGACGCACGCCGCGTTGGCCGGACCCGCTCGACGGGGCACCGATCAACGGCTTCGCCACGGTCGCGCCGGCGGGCAACGAGTACGTGTACCGGGTGCCCGCTGCGGTCGAGCTGGAGCTCGTCGACTCCCTGAGCGGTGCGGCGCTCGATGGAGCCGCGGTGGATATCTTCTTCGACGAGTCACGCATGACGTACGTGGATCAGTACCCTGAACAGCCACAGCTCACCGTGGCTGCCGATGGCTCCGGCCGGGCGCCCGTCCCGCTCGAGCGGTTGGCGGCCGTGTCTCAGGAGTTTCCGCCCGGCGCCGACGTGATCATCCTGCGGATTCGTCGCGGCGAGTTCTGGGGGTACGCCTTCCTTCCCGTCTACGAGCTCAACCTGGCGTACGTGGCGGGCGATCGAGACGTCACTCGCCGGACGGTGCGGGTCACTCTGCGGTAGCGCGCCATGGACGCCCCGGGTGGTGGCGATGGGTCGACCCACCGCGCCGGGGCCTCTTCCTTGCGCAGATCGAGTGGAGCTACCACTATTCCCCTCACCCGGTGAGTGGGATACCCAGCTTCGGACCCCCCCTTCGGATGCCGCGAACGCCCCAGGAGCTTCTCCCCGGCTCCCTCGACCTTCTCGTACTCCAAAGCCTGTCGACGCAGGAGCGGCACGGCTTCGACGTCTCCCAGTGGGTCCACGAGCGGACACGGGGCGTGCTGCGCACGCCCGACGGGGCGCTGTACAAGGCGCTGCATCGCCTGGAGGATCGCGGCTGGGTGCGCTCGCGCTGGGGGCGCTCCGCGAACCGGAGGAAGGCGAAGTACTACCGGATCACGACGAGCGGGCGCACGGCGCTCGAGGCCGAGCGTGAGGTCTGGGCCACCTTCTCGACGGCGATCGACCGCGCGCTCGGGGTCGACACGTGAGCCGGTCGCACGAGCCCCGGCGTCCGGACTCGACGCTCGCACCCGAACCGTCGCATCAGGTCGACGAGGAGATCGCGTTCCACCTCGATGCCCGCACAGAGCAGCTCGTCACCGAGGGTCTACCTCCGGAGGCCGCCCGTGCACGGGCCGAGGAGGAGTTCGGCTCCGTCGGGGCGGCCCGGTCCGAGATGCTGCGGCGGACCCGCCGGCGGCGCCGTGCCGCGGTCGCAGGCGACCTGGCCCTGGACGTCCGTCACGCGCTGCGCGCCGTCCGCGCCCGGCCAGGTGCATTCGCTGTGGCTGCGCTCTCCATCGCGCTCGGCATGGCAGCGGTGAGCACGATGTGGACGACGCTCGACCGCTTGGTGCTCCGTCCGCTCCCCTACGATCAGGAGCGCACGCTCGTGTACGTGGGCCCGCTGGAGGGTGGGTGGGGCGGCGCCTCCTGGCCGATGTCCGCGGCGGACTTCCTCGATCTGCGCGAGTTGGCCCGCACCGTCGAGCTGGCAGCGTACCAGGAGTCGGGCGCGAGTCTGGGAGGCGACCTCCCCGAGTGGGTATCGATCCGTCGGGCCACCCCCGACTTCTTCTCCGTGCTCACCGTCGAGCCGATCCTCGGTCGCAGCTTCCGCACCTCGGACACGGAGCGGTCTGAGAGCGCCGCAATCCTGTCGCACGGCTTCTGGACGCGCCGCTTCGGGGCCGACCCGGACCTCGTCGGGCGGACACTCTCGCTGGACGGCGCCACTGTCACGGTCGTGGGCGTGCTGCCGCGCGGGTTCGAGCTGGGTCGGGGCGGGACCGACGTCTGGCTGCCGCTCGACCCGGCCGTCCGCCCCGCGCGGGACGACCGATCCGTGCTCGTGCTCGGACGGATGCACGCCGAGCTCGCGACGGTGAGAGAGGAGCTGGCCGATCTGAGCGCGCGCCTGGCCGAACAGTACCCGGCGAGCAATGCCGAGCGGCGCTTCGTGGCCAACACGGTGGTCGCGGAGATCTCGTCCGGCCCGACCGCCACGCAGGGTCTCGGATCCAGCGTCGTGGCCGGGCTGCTCGTGCTGCTGATCGCCTGCGCCAACGTCGCGAACCTCCTGCTCGCGCGTGGCGCCGACCGCGCCGACGAGATCGCCCTCCGGCGCGCGCTGGGTGCAGGACGCGGACGGATCGTGTGGGGCCTCCTGGTCGAAGCCGTTCTGATTGCGCTGGTCGGCGGCGCAGCCGGGGTCGCTCTGTCCGTCTTCGGAGTACGGGGCCTCACCGCGCTCGCGACCCAACCGATCCCGCGGATGAACGAGCTGGCAGTCGACGTACGTAGCATGGCGGTCGGCATGGCGGTGGCACTCGGGTCGGTCGCGCTCTTCGGAGTCGTGCCCGCGCTGCGCACCCTCGTGGCCGGCGAGCGGCGGCGCCTACTGCGGGGCACCCGCGGGGCATCCGCGGGCGTGCGGCGTGGCCACAGCTCCGTTCTCGTGGCCTTCCAGGTCGGCGTAGCGGTCGTGCTTATTGCCACCACGGCCCTGGTGGGTCGCTCCTCCGCGGCCGTTCGGTCCGTGCCGACGGGCATCGGCGGGAGCGATGCGTGGAGCTTCCGCGTCTCGCTTCCGGAGAGCGTCTATCCCGAAGACGCGTCCCTTCGGGCAGGGGTCGAGCAGCTTCGCGACGCGGTCGCAGGCGTGCTCGGCATCGAGCGCGTGGGCCTCTCCATCGGGCTGCCCGGCGCCGGGATCCGCACCGTGTCGTACACACCGCCCGGAGCCTCGACCGACGGGGAGGCCGCCCGCG
>JANQME010000206.1 GCA_028280205.1 Longimicrobiales bacterium | reverse complement strand
GGAACAGCTCGAGGTCGTCGATGAAGCGGAAGATCCTGCTCCGCGCCTCCGCGTGGATGTACTCGTCGTCGGCCGTGACGATCGTGGTGCGCTCCATCGAGGCCACGATCTCCGCGACCGCCGGCATGACCTCGCCGCGCAGGATCGCCCCGCGCACGAACATGCCGCGGGTCCCGTCCGGATGCCGGAAGCCCGTGTTCACGCAGTTCGGCGTCGCGGGGCACGGAGCGAGGTTGCCGTTGCGTGGCCCGAGCGTGTCGGGACGGCCGGGCCAGCATCCACCGAGGGCGAAAAGCGTCACGACCACGAGGGAGAATCGGCAGCTCGGCAGGATGAGGGTACGGGCCATCGGGTACGACGTGATCGAACCGAGGTCAGCGGGTGTAGATCGCGATCGCGCCGTTGCCCGCGATCGAACCGAACTGGAACTGGGCGTCGACCGGTCCGAGGATCTCGATGCGATCGATGACGTTGGGGTCGAGATCCCGGATCACCTGATCGGGGAGCGGAACGATCACGCCGTTCAGCGCGACCGCCGCGGGCACGCAGCCCTCGCCGCCGGCGCGCCGGCTCACCTCGATGCAGAGTCCGGGGACCATGACACCGGTGAAGCGATCGACCTGGTAGATCTCCCGGATCCGCATCCCCGGAGTGTTCATGTTCCGCAGGATGTCCGCCGTCTCTCGAACACGGGGCATCATCGCCTCGATCTCCTCCCGCGCGATGAAGTCGATGCGCTTGTCGTCGCCCGCCAGACTCGTGCGGCCGAAGCGCGTCCGAGCCGTGACGACCAGCCCCTCGACCTCGAGCGCCTCGGTCGCCATGCGAACCTCGATATCGACCGTCTCCTCCGAGAAGATCGTGACCGAGTCCGTACGCTCCTCGAAGGCGAGGTGATCCGTCGTCACCAGATGCCGACCGGGCGGTAGATCGTCCAGCACGAACCGCCCCGTGAGGTCGGTCAGCACCGAGCTCCGAGTACCGGCGACGGACACGACCGCACCCTGGATCGGATCACCCGACACGTAGTCGCGGACGTACCCGGCCAGTGTGCCCTCCGCCGACATGAGCAGCACCAGATCCTGGATCTTGGCCGCGCCCGCGGGGAGGGACACCTCCACGGTCCGGCCCGTGTTCTGCCCGAACGTCGCCTGAAGGCGGAGATCCGTGCCGGCCCGCACCGAGCACATGCGGAAGTATCCTGCGTCGTTCGTACGCACCTCGACGGGCTGGACTCCGAAGGAGCGACCCGAGATCGCCTCCGCCCGAACGATGGCGCGCGGCATCGGCACGCCCGTGAGAGAGTCGGTCACGGTGCCGGCCAACGCGCCGTAGCCCGCGGCCGGCTGCTCGGCGAGGCACCAACCGGCCAACAGCGTCTCTTCCGAAGGAATGGAGAGGGCGATGTCGACGACCTCACCGGCGCGAAACGTCACCTGGCGCGACGGTGGGCTGACGCCGAGCGTCTGGAGTCGATCGTGGAAGAAGGACACCCAGTGCGAGCCCGCGGGGATCCCTTCGAGCACGAACTCGCCGGACTCGTCCGCCTGGATGACGGCGTTCGTCCCGATGACGGCGATTCGGGCGCCCGCCAGCGGCGCCATCTCCGTGCTGTCGAACACCACGCCCCGAAGCGATGCTGCACCCTCGCTTCCGTCCGCCTGAGCCTGGAGCGGAGCGGAAACGCACAGGCCCGCGATCACGGCGAGCGTGACGGCGAGTGCCCGATCGACCTTCGGCTGAGACAACGAACTCATGGCCCTCTCTACGACCCGACCCTTCCGGGCACGTTCGACTCCTGCGTCGACCCTCATATACGCGATCGGCGGAGTGGAATGTCCATGCAGTCGTGGAAGATACCTGCCGACGGACCGGCGAAAAGGAGGACGGCCCCGACGTCGGGGACGAATCAGCTCCAGACGTCGAAGAAGTCCGGGGCCTCGCCGTCGCCTTCGATCGCTTCGCCCCCCGTCAGATAGCCCGTGAGGAGGCGCGCACACTCGTCCACAAGCACCTCCGGGTCGAGCCGGTCCTCCACCTCCCGCGCCTCCGCGTCGAGGATTCCGGTCACGGCCCGCAGGCCGATCCGCACGGCCCTCCGCGGATCGTCGTGCCGGATGTCGGAGGCGCGGCGCAGCAGGAGCTCGGCCACGCCCGACAGCACCTCGGTACGGAAGGTCTCGTAGGCGCGCTGGCGGCGACCCGCGGCACGGTCGATCGCCTTCAGGTACACCGAGCGCGATCGCTGCGCCTCGGCCAGAAGCCCGACCGACGAGCGGACCAGGGAGGCCAGGTCGTGCTCCGACCAGTCGCGAGAGGCGAGCATCGCCTCCCACCGCTCGAGTGCCTCCGTCCAGACGCGCTCGCCGAGGTAGTCGAGGAGGTCGTCCTTGCCACGGAAGCGGGCATAGAAGGAGCCCACGGACGAGTCGGCCAGATCCACCACCCTGTGGACGGTGAGCCCCGCCGGACCCTCGGTCGCCAGCAGCTCCAATGACGCCGCCACGATGCGCTCCAGCGTGCGTGCAGAACGAGCCTGCTTGGGCGGATTGATCTGCGCGGTGGGTGGCACGGCCACGGGCCCTCCGAAACAGAATGCGATTTCAGTTCGAAGCTGAGCACGCACCGGCTCCCGTGCAACCGCCTCCACGCCCCCACCGGCCGCAGATGCCAAGGTGGCCGGACCCGCTCCCGACACCGACCAACGAAACGACGAAGAGGCCGCCGGGTGACCCGGCGACCTCTCCGCCCTCTTGTCCCGACCCGGCCGGGTCGGTGTCACACACCCGTGGTCAGCTCTCCGAGCCGGCCCCGTCCGTCGTCATCATCGGCGGCTGACCGTCGTGGTCGATCACGAGCACGACGCGGCGGTTCTCCCACCCCGAGACGCCCGGACCCCAGCCGTCCGAGATGAGCCGGCGCGTGTCCTCTCCGTAGCTGATCGCCCGCAGACGCTCGTCGCTGATGGCCGTGCTGCCCGAGAGGTACTCGGCGACGGCCTTCGCACGCTGCTCACCGAGCCAGAGGTTGTACTGCTCGTCGCCCGCCGGATCCGTGAAGCCCTCGACGGTGATCTGGGCCTGCGGATAGTACTTCTGGGCTACGCTGGCGAAGCGGGCGAGGACCTCCTCGTCCTCCTGCTCGACCGTGGCGTCGTCGAAGCCGAAGTAGACGGGGACGTTGAACCGGAGTTCGTCCTCGAGCCGCGCGATCGAGACCTCGAAGTCCTGCTCCATCTGCTGGAGGTCGGACTCGAGCGACGCCATCCGCTGATCCACGTCCGCGAAGCGCGCGTCCATGTCGCCGGCGAGCCGCTCGTCACCGGCCTGCATCTCCTGCTGCATCTCCGATCGCAGCTGGGCCAGGCTGGCGTCCATGTCATCGGGGCTGACCGTCTTGCAGGCGCCGGCCGAGGCCGCGACTGCGAGGGCCGCCATCAGGCCGAGCCCCCGGGTGTTCCGTTCGAGCAAGTTCATGTGGGTGCTCCCCTCGTGAGTGTGTGAAGCGTTCGAACGATGACCTGAGCCGTCGCTCGTGCATTCGTACCTCCGCACAGATGCAGAAAGGATGCCAGACCCGGCGGGCCTCGTCCGGGCGGGCACCGCGGAGGCGCTATTCCAGGTACGTGTAGCCCTGGAGGCTCTCGTCCAGAAAGCGCCGGAGGCGGGCACCCTCCTGCAGCGAGAGTCGCTCGTCCTCGAGCGCGCTCTCGATGTCCTCGCGCAGATGTCGTCGGAGCGCTTCAGGGTCGAACTGCACGTAGCTCAGGACTTCCCGGACGCTCTCTCCCTCCACGACCGTCTCGATCCGCCAGCGGTCGTCCGCTCCGAGGGTGACGTGCACCACGTTGGTATCCCCGAGCAGGTTGTGGAGATCGCCGAGCGTCTCCTGGTACGCACCCGTGAGGAAGACGCCGAGGTAGTACGGGTCGTCGGTGACGCCGGGCGGGTACGGTCCGCCGCCGGGCGCCGCGTGGAGCTCGAGGGTCGTCCGAACCTCGCCGTCCCCGGCGAAACGATCCACGCGCCCGTCCGAGTCGCAGGTGATATCGGCCAGGGTCCCGCGCCGCGTCGGCTCCTCTTCCAGCCGATGGATCGGCATGATCGGGAAGATCTGACCGATCCCCCACGAATCCAGGAGCGACTGGAAGACGCTCAGGTTCACGAAGTAGAGGTCGG
>JANQME010000156.1 GCA_028280205.1 Longimicrobiales bacterium | reverse complement strand
AACTCGTGCCGCTGCCCGGACGGCGTTCCGGTCACCATGAGGGGAGCCGCCTGCTCCTTGGTGCTGGTGGTCGACATCCACTCGAGGAAGCGGCGGATCGAGACCGAGGCGAGGTGCTCGGAGCTGGCCGCGAGCCGACCGCTCTGCCATGACCGTCCGATCTCCTGAAGGAGCGGGACCATCAGCCCCTCCACCAGCTCGTGAGGTCGGAGCTCGACCGCCTGACGCATCAGGTAGTGCTCGAGTTCGACGACCTGGAGGTCACGCACGAGCTGCAGTGCATGCTCGACGCGCTCGACGTCCGGTGCGATCGAATCGCCGGGAAGGTGGACCGGCGTCTCGCGGTCTTCGTCGATCAGAGCCTCGAGCTCCGTGACGGCCAGGTCGGCGATCAGGCCGATACTCCGGCCGCCATCGACCGCCGTGGCGAGAAGCTGGAGCCTCCGGATGTCCGCGTCCGAGTAGAGGCGCTGTCCTCCTTCGGACCGGGTCGGGGTGACGGCGCCGTAGCGGCGCTCCCACGCCCTCAACACGGGAGTGGAGAGTCCGGTCCGCTGCGCGACGACGCGGATCGGATGACGGGGTTCGGATGAGTCGACCATAAGAGTCAAAATACGCGCTTGTACAACGATCGTCAAATAAAATTAGTGAACATTGGCTTGACACTGGTCGAACATGCAATTCTTTTCTTAGACACTCATTGAACAATGCTGTCGAAGTCCGAATCACACACCGCAAGAGGAGTCACCCTACGATGGTCAAGAAGCTTCTTTCCGCGGCGCTCGTCGCTGCGCCGCTCATTCTCGCCGCCCCGTCCGCCGTCGTCGCGCAGGATGCCGACATCGTCGAGACGGCTCAGGCCGCCGGGAACTTCGAGACGCTGCTCACCGCCGCGACCGCCGCCGACCTCGTCGGCGTTCTCCAGTCCGAGGGCCCCTTCACGGTCTTCGCGCCGACGGACGACGCCTTCGCCAAGATCCCCCAGGAGACGCTCCAGGCGCTGCTCGCCGACAAGGAGGCGCTCACGCAGGTCCTGCTCTACCACGTCGTTCCGGGACGCGTCCCCGCGTCCGAGGTCGTCACGATGACGTCCGCCGAGACGGCGGCCGGGATCGACGTCTCCATCGCGACCGACATGGGCACGGTCACGGTCGATCAGGCCACGGTCGTCGCCACGGACATCGAGGCGTCGAACGGGATCATCCACGTGATCGATCAGGTGATCCTCCCGGCCGAGATCGCCGCGCAGATCAGCGGCTGAGTCTCCGTCACGCTCATCGAAGTCCCCGGAGTGCCTCGGCGCTCCGGGGCTTCGGCGTGGATTCCGCCGTCTGGCGGAGCGGGCTTCGCGCGCTCAGCTTGCGCGCCTGAACGTCCCCGCACCGGCATCGATCCATGAACGGCCTGACCCCGCGCCCACTCCTGGCGGCCCTCGCCGCCGGCCTCCTCCTCTCCTCGGCCCCTCCGGCGGTGCTCGGCCAGTCCGCGGTCGCGCTCCCGGACGCGTGGGAGGAGGCGCTGCGCTGGCGCTCGATCGGACCCGCGAACATGGCAGGTCGCGTCACGGACGTCGAAGGGCTCCCGAGTCCGTCGAAGACGTTCTACGTGGCGGCGGCGGCAGGCGGGATCTGGAAGACGACGAACAACGGGCACACCTTCCGCCCGCTCTTCCAGGACGAGCGGGTCGTCTCGCTCGGTGATATCGCGATCGCCCCGAGCGACCCGGAGCAAATCTGGGCGGGGACCGGCGAGGAGGACTCGCGCAACTCGATCTCGCCGGGAGGCGGGATCTACCGGTCCACGGACGGCGGGCTGAGCTGGGAGCTGAAGGGGCTCGAGGCGACCGAGCACATCGGGCGTGTCCAGGTCCATCCGACGAATCCCGACATCGTGTACGTCGCGGCGCTCGGCGCGCTCTGGCGCTCGAACCCCGAGCGCGGGCTCTACCGCACGACGGACGGAGGAGACAGTTGGGATCTGGTGAACTTCGTGAGCGACCGGGCGGGCTTCGTCGACGTGAAGCTGCACCCCCGCGATCCCGACGTGATCTTCGCGACGAGCTGGGAGCGGGAGCGCGGCCCGTACTACCTGCAGAGCGGCGGGCCGGGCAGCGCGCTCTGGAAGAGCACGGACGGCGGAGACCGTTGGGAGAAGGTCGAGGGCAACGGGCTGCCCACGACCGAGCTGGGGAAGATGAACGTCGCCTTCGCGCCCAGCCGGCCGGAGATCATGTACCTGATGGTCGAGGCGGCCGCGCCCGAGGGCTCGGACGAGGAGAATCTGAGCGGCCTGTACCGCTCCGAGGACGGCGGCGAGAGCTGGGAGCGGATGAACGACTTCAACACCCGGCCTTTCTACTACTCCGAGGTCGTGGTCGACCCGGCGGATCCGGACCGCGTCTACTTCTCCTCGCTGCGCTTCTCCGACGACGGCGGGCGCACGACGCGCGACATGGCCGAGGCCGTGCACGTCGACTTCCACGCCATCTGGGTCGACCCGAACGACCCCGAGCGGATCGTGCTGGGCAACGACGGAGGGATCGCGATCTCCTTCGACCGCGGCGGGAACTACCACTTCCCGAACGTCTTCCCGATCGGGCAGTTCTACAACGTCAGCTACGACATGGGTGTGCCGTACCGTGTGTGCGGCGGCCTGCAGGACAACTACACGTGGTGCGGACCGAGCCGGAAGGCGAGCGGCGACATCACGAACCACGACTGGTTCCGGGTGAGCGGCGGCGACGGCTTCGTGTCTCAGCAGGATCCACGCGATCCCGATCGCGTCTACTCCGAGTCGCAGGGTGGCAACATGGGCCGCTCGTACCTCGCCACCGGCGAGCGCACGTCGTTCGACCGTCCGGATTGGCAGGAGTCGTACCGGGTGCTGCAGGACTCGATCGCGCTGCTCTGGCCGGACTCGGCGCAGGCGATGCCCGCCGAGCACCGTACCCGCATCGAGGCGCTCCAGGCTCGCGCCTCGGCGGATTCCGCCGCGCTGGAACTCCGCTACAACTGGAACACCCCCTTCTTCCTCTCCCCGCACGACGCCGACGTCGTGTACGCCGCGGCGAACCGGGTGCTCAAGTCGGACTGGCGGGGCGACGACCTCCGTCCGATCTCGCCCGACCTGACGCGCGCGAACGAGGAGAAGATCCGCATCAGCGCGGCCCGGACCGGAACGACGGGAGGGATTACCCAGGACGCGACCGGCGCCGAGACGTTCGCGACGATCACGTCTCTCGCCGAGTCGCCGGTCATGGCGGGGCTGCTCTGGGCCGGGACCGACGACGGCAATCTCTGGGTCTCCGCGGACGACGGGGGAAGCTGGAGGGAGCTCACCGAGAAGACGGCCGGGCTCGTCCCGGACGGTACGTACGTGAGCCGCATCGAGCCGTCGAAGCATGTGACCGACCGCGTCTACGTGACCTTCGACAACCACCGCCGCGGCGACTTCACCCCGTACGTCCTCGTCAGCGAGGACCGGGGCGAGTCGTTCCGCTCGATCGCGAGCGACCTGCCCACGGGCAAGCCCGACTTCGTGCACGTGCTCCGGGAGGACGGCGTGAATCCCGACCTCCTCTTCGTCGGCACCGACGTCGGTGTCTACGCCTCGCTCGACCGCGGGGTCTCGTGGAGCCGGTTCATGAACGGCTTCCCCACGGTTCCGGTCCACGACCTCCAGATCCACCCGCGCGACGGAGAGCTCATCGCCGGGACACACGGCCGCTCGATCTGGATCGTCGACATCGAGCCGCTCCAGCAGCTCTACCCTGCCGTGGTCGATGCGGACGCGCACCTCTTCGAGCCGGCGCCGGCGCATCAGTACGGGACCCGTCCCACGGGCGGCGAGTTCACCGCCCAGCACTACTGGGTCGGGTACAGCCCCGACTACGGCGCGGAGCTTACGTACTGGCTGGGTCGGGAGGCCGAGGAGGCGTCGATCCGGGTGACGGCCGAAGACGGGACGGCGATGTGGTCACAGGACGTGACGGCGCTGCGCGGGCTCCACTCGCTGACGTGGGACCTCGAAGGGCAGGCCGAGCCGCTGCCGCTCTCGGCATCCGAGCGCCGGGACAGCGTCGCGATGATGCGCCGGCTCGAGGCGGTCGGGGACTCGCTCGTCGAGGCCGGTGAGGATCGGGAGCAGGTGGACGGAGCGCTGGAGCGCCTCATGCGCCGTGCGGGCGAGGGCGGCGGCTTCGGCGGTGGAGGCGGGAGCGGTGGCCTTCCCATCACCCCGTCAGGCGACTTCGTCGAGCGTCCGGCGGAGGGCGGCGTGATCGAGGACGACGGGAGCGGCCCGTCACTCCAGGACCGCATCACCGAGATCGTCCGCGGCGAGCCCGTGCGGCGACGCAGGGGCGGGAGTGGGCTGCTGCCCGGTCGATCGGACCCCGCGCCCCGTGCCGAGCCCGGGCGGTATACGGTCACCCTGACGGTGGACGGGACCGAGCACGTCCGGGCGCTCATCGTGGGGTGGACGACGACGGCGCCGTCGAACTGACCTCGACGGGCCGGTCGGCCCGCGCCCCGATCAGCTCGTCTCGATCCCGGCTTCTGCCAGCACGCGCTGGAGCGAGTCGCTGATCGCGTTGTGCCCTTCGATCGTCTCGCGGCACGCCTCCTCGGCGGCCCGCAGGCGGCGCTCGCGACCCTCCCACACTCCGACGGAGTCGTTGTAGCTGTCGAAGAGTTCGAGGTAGTCGGGGTACCGGTCGGCGGGTACGCCGCGCCGGTCGAGCGCCTCGAAGGAGTCCACGCGGGCGCGCATCGAATCGATCGACACGCCGAGCTCGCGCAGCGCGGACTCGCTGGTGCGCAGACCTCCGCGGCACCGGTCGGACGCGACCCGGGCGCGGTACAGGTCGTCCCGCAGCCGGCCGATCTCCTCCAGCGTCTGCTGCCGATCGATGACGCGCGACCACGCGGCGACGACCACGACGCCGGCGACGATCGCCCCGACGCCCATGAGGCTCCAGCGCACGCCCGGCTTCACCCGAGGACCCCGCGCCATGCCGGACGCCTCGTCGGTCGCGCGTGCCTCACCCTTCGTCCTCCACCGTGAAGGAGAACATCATCCCCGTGTGCAGGTGCTCGGCGATGTGGCAATGCACCATCCACTCGCCGGGATTCGACATCTCGATGAGCATCTCCATCGTCGAGCCTACGGGCAGGATCGCGGTGTCCTTCCACACGAGGTTCTCATTCTCGACCCCGTCCATGGAGAGCACCAGGAAGCGCTGGCCGTGGACGTGGATCGGGTGGTTCATCGGATGGAACGAGTCGGGCGTGTTGAAGATGCGAACCTTCACGACGTCTCCGACCTGGAAGCGCCAGTCGATCTCGTCGTTCTCGGCGCCCGTCGCCCGGTCGCGCAGGATCCATGTCACCTGATCGCCGGTGGACAGCCAGTTCATCATCGGCATGGCGTCGTTCCACTCCATGGGCGGGACGTAGAGCGTGTCCGCCTCCATGGAGAGGACGATCGACGGGGGCAGGTCGCGGACCCGGAGCGTGGTCTCGAGCTCGTAGTCGGCCGGCCGGCCGAAGTACGGCCGGAACGCCTCGATGTCGGCTGCGACCTCCTCGTGCTCGCGCAGCGTCTCGAACGCTGTCGACACGCTTTCCTCGGCGGGCTCCTCCGAGACCGAGACGATCGAGAGCGTGTCGACGTGCGGGTAGAACTCGCCGCGGAAGTGGTTGATTGCCTGGATCGTGTTCGCGATCACCACCTCGCCGGGCTCGTCGAAGCGAACGTCGACGACGTAGCGCTCGGCCGGCGCGATCACGACGGACCCGACCCACTGCTCCCGCTCGAAGCGGCTCACGTCGGACGCCACGACCTTCACCTGCGCACCCCCGAACGTGACGTTGAACGTGCGGGAGTTGGCGACGTTGGTCAGGTAGAAGCGGACCACCTCGCCACGCCTCGCCGTGAGCCGGTAGTCGGTCACTCCGTTGACCATCATAACGTTGCCGAAGCGGCCCATGAGCGCGTGCGTCGGCGCGGAGTCGCCCCAGGGCAGCGCCCCCTGGTCATCGATGAGCATGTCGTCCAGGACGAAGACCTCCTCGCGGTGCACCGGCCCGTAGTAATCCGGGTCCGGCGAGGTGACGAGGAGGTTCCCGAAGAGACCGAGATCCTGCTGGACGTCCTCGCGGACGTGCGGGTGGTACCAGTACATGCCCGCATCGGGCACGTGGACCTCGTACGTGAAGCTCTCGCCCCGCTCGATCGCTTCCTGCGTGACGCCCGGCACACCGTCGAAGCGGTTGTCGAGCCGGATGCCGTGCCAGTGGATCGTGGTGGGCATCCGGATGTCGTTCGTGACGCGAACGACGACGGTGGCGTCCTTCGGCGCCCGGATGAGCGGGCCCGGGTACTGGCCGTTGTAGCCGAACATGATCATCTCGTGTCCGGCGATCGTGCGGCGCACCATCGAGACCGAGATGTCGAGCGTGTCCCGATCGCGCATCTCGACGACCTCGGACGGGCGCGCCTCGGGCAGCATTGCCGGGTCCATCCCCATCCCCGGCATGAACGGTCCCACGACCGGGACGGCGTCCTCGAGGCCGGGGAGCATGGGCATGTTCGGATCCATCGGCACCATGCGCCACCCGCCCTCCATCGTCATCCCGTGCATCTCGTGGCCGCCCATGTCGTGTTGGGCGGACGCGGCGGAGGGCAGCGCGAGCGCGACAACGGAGGCCGCGACGACGGAGGCCGCGAGGCCGGAGATGGCGGCGAGGCGAAAGAGGGCGAAGAGGCGAAAGAGGGCGATCGTTCGGAACAACGTCAGCGTCTCAGAGGGTTCGAGTGCCTGATCTTCTCGAAGCTCGTCCTGACTCGCCGTTCGGCCAAGGGGATCACGGTTCCACTTCGAAGAGCAAGGCGACGTGCGTCCGAGCGTGGCGGGTGTGCTCGATCATGAGACCCGGATCGTCGAGGACTCGAGAGAGGACGAACGCGCCCTGGAGGATTCCGTAGAGGAGGTCCGCGACGGACCACGGATCGAAGTCCACCCGTGTCGGGTGCAGCTCGACGGCCTCTTCCAGCTTCGCCGCGAGCACGCGCCGCCAACGCTCGATCGACTCCTGAATCAGAGCGTGCGTGCGCGAGTCGAAGAGACGTGCCTCGTACGAGTACGATGCGAACAGGCAGCCGGGCAGATCTCCCTTCTCGCCGCGGAACAGCTCTTCGTGGAGCGACAGGAAGACCAGGACCTGCCGCAGCGGGTCCCTGGCCAGTGTTTCCGCCCTGGCCATGAAGCCCTCCACGATCCGCCGATCGGCGCCTGCGTACCGCTCGATGAGCGATCGGGCCAGCGCGTCTTTCGTCGGGAAGTGGTAGAAGAAGGTACCGCGGCTGATCTCGGCCAGATCCTGGATCCGGTCCACCGACGTCGCCGCGAACCCCCGCTCCAGCACCGCCTGCTGAGCCGCGTCGAGGATCTTCCTCCGTGTCACCGTCGCGTCTCTCGGCACTCGAGCCTTCTTTCCTCCGGGTCCTGTTGAACAGCTCAGTCTCGGCCCAATCCCTCTTGCTTCTCTGCGGACGGCTCCCAAACTGACCAGTCAGTCTAATTACGCTGAGACCTGAACCGTATGTTGGTTTCGGCCGGCCCCGGCTTCAGTTCCCGTATCCGTACGCGGCGCAGTTCTCCTGCTGCAGCGCGCCGTGTCCCACCATCGTGTGCATCATCCCGCTGCGGGACATTCCGCGGAAGACGATCGGGCCCGCCCAGCGCTCCTGTCCGGCGTCGTCCTCCGCCTCGAGCGTGACGACCACGATGAACTTGTTCCACGAGACGGATCCGGTCGCCTGCAGGTGCTCGTCGAGCGCGCCCAGCCGGCTGATCCGGTCGATCTCGGGCGTCGTCACCCACGCGACGAGCGTGCCGGAGCGCGGAACGCGCATGCGCTCGATCGCGACGTCGAGTCGGTACGCGTAGCTGCCGTCCTCGGCGAGCGCGACCGAGAAGGGAGAGGAGCCGGGGACCGAGACGTCCACCGTCCCCTCCGCGAGGCCCGTGCCGGGGATATTCTTCGTCGTGAAGAGTTCGAAGGAGTAGTACGGCGGCCCTTCGGCGCGTACGCATGGGAGCACCACAGGCGGCGGCGCGGCGGCCGGCCGGCCGGGTCGCACGTCGGTCGTGACCGCGCCGGTCGCGGGCACGGCGAAGACGAG
>JANQME010000143.1 GCA_028280205.1 Longimicrobiales bacterium | reverse complement strand
CGGACCGGGGTGCTGAGCCTGATCTTCTCGCTGGCCGGCGCGCTGGCGATCCTCGCGGTGGTGCAGCTTCGACGGGAGGATCAGTTGGCGCTCCTCCGGCAGGACTTCGTGGCGAGCGTGTCGCACGAGCTGCGGACACCGCTGGCCCAGGTTCGTCTCTTCACCGAAACGCTCCAGCTAGGACGGACCCGCTCCGCAGAGCAGCGTGCGTGGGCACTCGGCAACATCGACCGCGAGACGCGTCGCCTGTCGAACCTCGTGGAGAACATCCTCCACTTCTCGCGTGGAGAGCGGGGTGTGCAGCAGCTCGAGCTCGCGCCCGACGACGTGTCCCTCGGGGTGCGCGACGCCATCGCATCGTTCCGGCCACTCCTGCCCAAGCAGAAGGGTGGGCTCGAAGCGAACCTCGATCCCGGTCTGGTGGCGGAGGTGCACATGGACTCGATCCGCCAGGTCGTGCTCAACCTGCTCGACAACGCCGTTCGTTACGGCCGGGCCGGTCAGACGATTCGCGTCTCCAGCTCGAGGGTGGAGGACCGGATCCGGGTCTGCGTGGACGACGAGGGCAAGGGCGTTCCCGTCGGAGAGCGGGAGCGCATCTTCGAGCCCTTCCGGCGGGGCGCGGGCGCGCTGGGCACCGTCGTGGTCGGCAGTGGAATCGGGCTCGCCGTGGTGCGGCAGATCGTGGAGGCCCACGGGGGGAGGGTCTGGGTGGAGGACGCGCCGGGAGGAGGTGCGCGCTTCTCGTTCGAGCTCCCGGCGCTGCACACACCTACGGTCGAGCGCTTCGCCCGGTCCCGGCGGCCCACGCGCGAGGCGTCGGGGGCCGCGTGAGTGGCCGAATCCTCCTCGTCGAAGACAACGAGGAGCTGGCGGCCGGCATCCGCCACAACCTCGAGCTGGAAGGCTACCTGGTGGAGTGGCGCGCGGACGGCCCGAGCGGGCTCGAGGCGGCGCGCGCCGAGCCTCCGGATCTGCTGGTCCTCGACGTGATGCTGCCCGGCCTCGACGGATTCCAGATCCTGCGCGCGCTGCGCGACGAGGGCTTCGACCGACCGGTGCTGATCCTCACCGCCCGCGGCGAAGAGTCGGACAAGGTACGCGGCTTCCGCCTCAACGCGGACCAGTACGTGACGAAGCCGTTCGGGCTGCTGGAGCTCCTCGAGCGGGTTCGTTCGCTCCTTCGTCGCACGAGCGGGAGAGAGAGCGGCGCGGAGGCGCCCGAGGTGCTGGCGTTCGGAAACGTACAGGTCGACGTCGCTGCGCGGAGGGTGACACGCGAGTCGGCGGACGTCGGCCTGACGCCACGCGCGTTCGACCTCCTCGTGGCCCTGATGCGGCACGAGGGTCGTGTCGTGTCCCGCCACGACCTGCTCCGGGAGGTGTGGGGACATCGGGCGGCCGTCGTGACCCGTACGGTCGACTCGCACGTGTCCGAGCTCCGACAGAAGCTCGAGACGGACCCGGCTCACCCGGAGCACATCCACACCGTGTGGAAGGTGGGATACCGCTTCGACCGGTGAGCGGACCCCGTTCCGCGCCACACTTCCGCCACATCTCCCGGTCACATCGTGAACCACCGTCGCACGAGCGCTCCACCGCCGCAGCCGACCGTTCCGCGAACGTCTTTGCGACGGCCGGCGAGCGGCGCCGGCCCAGGCCCGGCACGATCGCCGGGGCGGTCGAGACGCAGACGGGGGGACCGGGGATGGGGATGTGGACGAGGTTGACCGAAGTGGGGAGGGAGGAGCGGAGGCTGGAGTTCCTCTTCCGGATCGGCGTTGCCGGGTGCTTCATCGGGCACGGCGCGTTCGGGGTGATCGGCAAGGAAGCCTGGCTTCCGTACTTCGCGGTCGCCGGTATCGGGCCCGAGTGGGCATGGCGACTCATGCCGCTGGTGGGGGGCATGGACATCGCCGTGGGAGTGCTCGCGCTGCTCGCGCCCCGACCCGTCTTCCTGGCGTACGCGGCGTTCTGGGCGGTCTGGACGGCCCTCCTGCGACCCCTGGCCGGCGAGAGCTTCTTCGAGGCGCTCGAACGGGCGGGAAACTACGGCGTGCCGATCGCCTTCTTGATCTTCGCGGGGGCGAGCCTCCGACCGTCTCGGGCGTGGCTCCGTCCCATCCGGTTGCGGCGCCTCGATCGGCCGACCCGCTCCGACGTCATGCTCACCCTGCGCGCCACGACCGCCACGCTGCTGCTCGGGCACGGCGGACTCGCGCTCTCCGGAAAGCCGTTGCTGCTGGAGCACGTCCGAGCGGTCGGCCTGCCCGACGGGGCCTTGCCGCTCGTCGGCGGATTCGAAGTGATCCTCGCACTCGCCGTCGCGTGGCGGCCCGAGGCGACGCTCCTCCTGGGCGTACTCGTGTGGAAGCTGGGCACGGAAGCGCTCTTCCCCTTCACCGGTGATCCCTTCTGGGAGTTCGTCGAGCGGGCCGGCAGCTACGTCGCTCCGCTGGCGCTCCTGACCATGGTGCGATCTCCCGAGGCCCGACGGGCGATCTCGGCTCCGGAGGTGAAGACGGCCACCATGGGGCTCCTGATGTTCCTCGGGGGCATGCTCACCGGAGGAGCGGAGGCGATGATCGCATCCGCGTCGGCGCAGGAGGCGCCGTCGATGCTGGATCGCCTCCGCGGCGGCGGCCACGTGATCGCGTGCCGGCATGCGATCACCGATCGGAGCCGCGGCGACGCCAGCCGCGTAGACTTTCGCGACCGGAGCACGCAGCGGGTCCTGAGTCCGGCCGGAGAGGCCCAGGCGCGTCGACTGGGAAGGATCCTGCGCGACAAGGGCATCCCCGTCGGCGAGGTGCTCGCGAGCCCCTACTTTCGCACCTTGGACAGCGCGCGCCTCACCTTCGGCCGGGTCGAGACGAGCTCCGCGCTGTACGGTCGAGGGGCGCGGGGCCCGAACGGCATCGCGCGCCTTCTGCGCACCCCTCCCGAGCCCGGAACGAACCGGGCGCTCGTCACACACCAGGGCGTCCTGTACCGGGCCTTCCCCGACCTCGAGCGCGGATCGATCCGCGAGGGGGACTGTCTGGTGGTGAGGAGCGACGGGCGCGACTATGAGGCGATCGTCCGGCTGGGTCCGAACGAATGGGAGGCACTCGACTGATCCGACGCCCGACCCGAGCCTTGCGCGGCGTGTCCGCCCCCGCGCTGCTCCTGCTCTTCGTCGCGACCTCGCACCGATGCGCGCACGCGCAGGAGCCGTCGACTGCGGACGCCATCTCCGCGGCCCGCGCCGGAGGCGTCGTGCTCGTCTTCCGACACGCCATCACCGACGACTTCCGGGAGCGTGAGCCCGTCGACTACGCCGACCCCTCCACCCAGCGGAAGCTGGACGAGAGGGGAGAGACCCAGAGCCGCGCGATCGGGCGCGCCCTCGACCGTCTCGGGGTCCAAGTCGTGGATGTGGTCGCGTCTCCCATGCATCGGGCGCGCACCACGGCGCGGCTGATCACGGGTCGCGACCCGGGAATCGAGCCGATGTGGCACACGAACGGGGGCTCCTACGGAGGCCGACCACGTGAGGCGCGGCGGGCCTTCCTCTCTCGCCCGGTCGAAGCCGGTACCGTGCTGGTCGTATCGCACATCGGAACGATGGAGTCCGTTCTGGACGGCATCCGCGGACGGGTCGGGGAGGGCGACTGCGTCGTGGTTCGACCCGGCGACGGGGGATACCGGGTGGTGGGGATCGTGCCGTGGGAAGCGTGGGGAACCCACCTGGACGGCGCCACGTAGTGCCACGTCCCTCGCTCGATCGACGTCGCACACCTCTACCCCTCCTCCGCCACGGCCCTGCGCGCCTCCATCACCCGCTCCGCGGGACCGGGCAGCCCGAGTGACTTCCGGATCTGACCGATCGCGCCCACGTGGTACCCCTCGTGCCACGCGAAGAAGACGAGCTGGTCTCGCAGCGTCTGCTCCTCGTGCCAGCCGTCTTCGAGTCGGGCGTCGAGCGCCTCGTCGGTGAGGGTCGAGAGTGCGCTCATGAAGTCGGGGGCCAGCCCCTCCCAGGCCGAGCGGAGCTCCTCCATCGAGGGGTAGTCGCTCCCGTCCGTGGCCGAGGCCTGGCCGAAGTGCTCGGCCCACGGGTTCGCGCGGTCGTGCCCGAGCACGTTGAGGACGAAGATCCGTGAGTGCAGCAGGTGCCCCACCGTCCATGCGATGGAGGGTCCGCCTTCCCCGCGCGGTCGTACATACGCCTGATCCGCGGTCAGGTCGTCGAGCACCATCGGAAACATGAAGTCGGTCATCCCGAAGGTGGCCGCCAGTGTCTTCGCTCCAGCCGACATCTACCTCGCTCCTCCCATGAGTGCCCGGACCTTCGGGCTCGCGACCAGGGCCACGATCCCGACGCTCCCGATGATCATCGCAACCGTGCGGAACAGCGCCGCCGGCGCAAGGCTTGCGAGCTGCCCCGCCACGAGGCCGGCGAAGAGGTTGCCGAGCGCCGCGCCCACGAACCAGACGCCCATCATCTGCCCGACCCGGCGCTGCGGCGAGAGCTTCGTGATCGCCGAAAGCCCGATGGGGGAGATGCAGAGCTCGCCGACCGTGTGCAGGAAGTAGGTGACCACGAGCCACGCGGGTGAGACGGGGTTCTCGGGGGTCGCGTGGGCGGCGCCCCATGCGAGGACGAAGAATCCCATGGCGAGTCCGAGGAGGCCGAGGCCGGCCTTCACCGGGATCGAGGGATTCGCCCGACGGCTGTCGAGCCAAACCCAGATCGACCCGAAGATCGGCGCCAGGATGATGATGAAGCCGGCGTTCACCGACTGCAGCGTGCTCGCCGGCAGCTCCCAGCCGAAGATCATGCGGTCCGTGAGATCGCGCGCGAAGAGGTTCAGCGACGTGCCCGCCTGCTCGAAGCCCGACCAGAAGACGGCGATGAGCAGGAAGAGCCAGAAGATGACCGCCATCCTCTTGTTCTCCTCCGTCGTGTGCCCTCCCGCCGTCCACACGTAGACGAAGTAGACCGCCACCAGCACGAGCACGCTGTAGCCGAGCGCGCTCGCGATCTGCGTGACCGTGAAGGGGAGCACCCCGGAGTAGACGAGGAAGGTGAAGCCGGCGATGACCGCGACGACGGCCCCGAAGGTGCCGAAGAAGCGCCGCGACAGAGCGGCGACCTCCTCGGGCGACCTGTCCGTGCGGAGGTGTCCGATGTCCCCGAGGTGTGGCTGGCCCAGTCGGTACTGGATCAGCCCGAGCACCATCCCGACGCCGGCCGCACCGAAGCCCCAGTGCCACTCGTACCCCTCGCCGAGGAAGCCCGTAATGAGCGGACCGAAGAAGGCCCCCAGGTTGATCCCCATGTAGAAGACCGAGAAGCCGGCGTCCCGCCGCGCCCCGCCCTCGGGATAGAGATCCCCCACGATCGTGGAGACGTTCGGCTTGAGGAGGCCGGTCCCGCAGACGATGAAGACCAGACCCAGGAAGAAGGTAGACGTCCCGGGGATCGCCATCGTGAAGTGACCGAGCGCGATGATCCAGCCGCCGACCCAGATCGCCTTGCGCTGACCCCACAGGTTGTCGGCGATCCAGCCGCCCGGCAGTGCCGTGATGTACACGAGTGCCGTGTACATGCCGTAGATCGCGCCGGCCGTGGCCACGTCGAACCCGAGCCCGGGGTTGGACTCGATCGTCGCGGTGGTCATGAAGAGCGTGAGGAGCGCGCGCATCCCGTAGTACGAGAAGCGCTCCCACATCTCGGTGAAGAAGAGCGTGGCAAGGCCACGTGGGTGACCGAAGAAGGTCCGTCTGCCCGCGACGGGGCCGGCGGTTGCCGTGGTCGGGTTCGTCACGGTCCTCGGAGCTCCGTCACGGTGGAGCGAACGTCGACGGCGGGTGCGTTCGCGAGCGCACTGGAAATCGGCACCGCCCGAGCCCGGCGCAAGTAGCACCACCTCTCCTCTTGATTACCGAGAGAAGTGCGCTAGCTTCCGAGCAACTTCTCCTGATTACCGAGAGTAATGATGCCGCGCAAAGGCTCCGACATGATTCGCGGGACGCTGGACATGCTCGTCCTGAAGGTTCTGTCGGTCGAGCCCATGCACGGATGGGGGATCTCGGAGCGAATCCAGCAGATCTCGGACGAGACGCTGCAGGTGAACCAGGGTTCGCTCTACGCGGCACTCAACCGCCTCACACGCCGAGGTTGGATCCGATCGGAGTGGGACGTCACGGAGCACAATCGCCGGGCTCGCTACTACCGACTCACCCGCGCGGGGGAGAAGCAGCTCGGGATCGAGCACGAGCAGTGGATTCGCCTCTCCGGCGCGGTCGACCGGATCATGGGGCTGTCCGGGTGAGCACGAAGGGCCGGCGGGGCCGGCCGGGGAGGACGGGACGATGAGGTGGTGGTCCGAGATCCGGTACCGACTGCGCGCGCTCTTCTCGGGTTCCTACATGGACGCCGAGCTGCGGGAGGAGATGGCGTTCCATCTGGAGATGGAAGCGAAGAAGCTCGAGGCCGAGGGACACGCCCCGGAGGAAGCCCGCCGTCTCGCGCGCCTGCGCTTCGGAGGCGAGGAACGCTTCCGGGAGCAGGCCCGCGAAGCGTGGGGCGTGTCGCCGCTCGTCGACCTCGGGTCCGACCTCCGCTTCGCCGGCCGCCAGCTCCGCCGACGACCCGCCTTCACGCTTCTCGCGGCCACGACCCTGGCTGTGGGGATCGGTGGCACCGTGGCGCTCGCTTCGGTCGTGGAGGGGCTGCTGCTGCGCCCACTTCCGGTGGCCGACGAAGGACGACTCGTCACCTTCTGGAGCGAGTACGACTGGCGCGGCGTCGAGTACGACTTCGTGCGGGAGCGCGCACAGGTCTTCGAAGACGTGGCGGCGTACTCCGATGACGCGACCACCCTCCAGAGGGCTGAAGGCGCGCGGCTCCTCCTCTATTCGGTGACCTCGGCCAACCTCTTCGACCTCCTGGGTACGGCGCCCCTGCTCGGACGCACCTTTCGGGAAGGGGAGGATCGGCCGGGCGCCGAGCCCGTGGTCGTCCTCGGCCACGGGCTGTGGCAGCGCGACTTCGGAGCGGACCGGGACGTGGTGGGACGCCGGATCGACCTGGGGGGTGTCACCCGGACGGTCATCGGGGTCATGCCCCCCGGCTTCTTCTTCCCCTCCCCCGAGAGCGAGGCGTGGATCCCGCTGGACCTCGATCCCGACTCGCGCGAGTACGGGGGAAACGGCTGGCTGGTTCTCGTCGGTCGCCTCGCCGAGGGGGTCGACGAGACGCGGCTCGCCGACGAGATCGACCGCATCGCCGCCGCGCTCAAGGAGCGCTTCGCCTACACGGGTGCATGGGACAAGTCGCGGAACGCCCACGTGGTGCCGACGCGCCAGGCGCTCCTCGGCGACGTCCGCGCGCCCGTGCTGCTCCTCTTCGGGGCCGTGGCTCTGGTCCTGCTCGCCGCGTGCGCGAACGTGGCGGCCCTCCTCGTCACCCGGACCAGCGACCGGGTCGCGGAGATGTCGGTCCGGACCGCACTCGGCGCGGGACGGAGCCGCATTGCCCGTCAGATCGTGACCGAATCGGCCCTCCTCGGCGCCGTCGCGGGCGCCGCGGG
>JANQME010000133.1 GCA_028280205.1 Longimicrobiales bacterium | reverse complement strand
CCTGGACCGTGGCGGACGCATCAAGCCGTGCGGTGGAGCGGTCCCGCCGCAGTTGATGCGCGACTTCGACGTGCCCGACTCCGTTCTGGTCAACAAGGTGGATACGGCGCGCATCGTGTCTCCTCGCGGACACTTCGTGGATATCCCGGTCGGCGACGGCTTCGTGGGCATGGTCGACCGCGAACACTTCGACGAGTGGCTTCGCGCGCGCGCCGAGTCGATGGGCGCGGAGCGCATCACCGGAACGTTCGTCTCCTGCGATCGGGACGACGCCGGGATGCTCGTCTCCTTCACACGCGGCTCCAGCCGGCGAGGCACGTCGGACCGCGTGCGCACCCGTATGCTGCTGGGCGCGGACGGAGCGCTGTCCACGGTCGCGAGACAGGAGCTGCCCGAGGCGGCGGAGCACGGCAAGTTCGTCTTCGCCTACCACGAGATCGTGCAGAGTCCGGACGACGGCGACCCGTCGTGGGCGGGCGCGCGTTGCGACGTGCACTACAACGGCACCCTCTCCCCCGACTTCTACGCGTGGGTCTTCCCCCACGGCGAGACGACGAGCATCGGTACGGGCTCGGCCCACAAGGGCTTCTCCCTTCGCGATGCGGTGTCGTCCCTCCGGTCCCGTGAAGGGCTGGAGGGGCTCGACACGATCCGGTGCGAGGGCGCGCCGATCCCGCTGAAGGCTCTGCCGTCGTGGGACAACGGGCGGGACGTGATCCTGGCCGGTGACGCCGCGGGCGTGGTCGCTCCGTCGTCCGGCGAGGGGATCTTCTACGCGATGACGAGCGGACGCTTCTCCGCCCAGGCGGCAATCCACGCGCTCGCCACCGGGAACCCCCGCAAGCTGGCCCGAGCCCGCCGTCGCTTCCTCCGGGCACACGGGAACGTCTTCCGCGTCCTCGCGATGATGCAGTGGTTCTGGTACTCCAGCGACCGCCGCCGCGAGGGCTTCGTGGCCATCTGCGAGGATCCGGACGTCCAGCGGCTCACCTTCGAGGGCTACATGAACAAGAAGCTGGTGCGCGGCAACCCGCTCGCGCACCTGCGGATCGCGGTGAAGAACGTGGGACACCTCAGCGGAGTGATCCGGGCATGAGGACCACGCACCCGAGACTGGAGCGCGCGACGCCGGACGCCTTCGGGCGCTTCGCCTCGCGCCGGCGCGCCGACTTCCAGGCGGAGCTCGAGCGGGAGATCGGTTCGCTCCGGCTCGACTTCCCGGGCGTCGACAACGCCCTGGCGACCGCGCTGGGCGTCGGAGCGACGCCCGGGCGACGCTGGCGTCCCCTGCTCGCCCTCGCCACTGCGGAAGCCCTCGGTGCCGACGTGGACGAGCGCCTCTTCCACGTGGCCCTCGCGGTCGAGATGACCCACACGGCCTCGCTCGTCCTCGACGACCTGCCGTGCATGGATGACGATGCCGAGCGACGCGGAGAGCCCTCGACGCACCGACTCATCGGGGCGGGTGGCGCCGTGCTGATCGCGATCGGTCTCCTGGCCCGCGCCGCCGAGCTGCTCGGCGATACCGGCCCGGCCGGCGGAGAGCTGGCCCGATCATGGGGGTACACCTTCGGTCTGGCCGGCATGAGCGGGGGTCAGGTCGTCGATCTCTCGTCCGGCGCAAACGCACGTGGCGCCATGCGTCGGCTGTACCGGCGCAAGAGCACGGCGCTCGTGGCCTTCGCCGTCGACGCGGCTGCCCGGCTCTCCTCGTGTCCGGAGGTCGAGCGGGACGCGCTGGAAGGATACGGCCGCGACCTGGGGTGGGCGTATCAGCTCGCCGACGACGTCGCAGATCGCCTGGAGGACGCCGAAACCGGACGGATGACCCAGCCGTCCCGGGCGTCCCGCATGGGACCACGGGTCCTGGAACGGGCACTCGGCCGGCTGGAACGGAGCCGATCCCTTTGTGACGACGGATATGAGCTACTGGCGTCGGCGGCGGTCGCCGTCGCACACTTCCCGACGGAGGCCGCACGGTGCTGATCTCCCTCGGAGTCGACTTCCGCAAGACCTCCCTGGAGGGGCGGGAGCGCCTTCTCGACCCATTCCGTCAGATCGACGCGATCGGAGTCGACGGACTCGACATCCTCGAGATCCTCTCCATCCACACGTGCAACCGGATGGAGCTCTACTGCTGGAGCCCGCGCGCGGAGTTCGACGGGGCCCAAGCGGTGTTCGGCGACCTGGCGGAGCGGTGGACCGAGTCGAAGTGCGTGCGCGACGAGATCCTGCTGCGGGGTAACACGCGGAGCGGCGACGAGGTCGTGCGCCACCTTCTGCGGGTCGCATCGGGCCTCGAATCTCAGATCCTGGGCGACATCCACGTCCTCGGGCAGCTCCGGCGGGCCTACGTGGACGCGACCGAGCGTGGCACGGTCGGGCCGCACCTGCATCGCCTCTTCGATCTCGCGCTCCGCACGGGCAAGCGGATCCGCCGCGACACGGCCCTCATGGAAGGGCGCCGGTCCGTGGGCTCGGAGGCCGCGCGACTCAACCTCCAGCGGATCGGCGATCTGGGGCGCACACCCCGCATCGCGGTGGTGGGCTGTGGCAAGATCGGAAGTCACGCGGCGCGCGCCCTCGGTGATCAGGACGTGCACCTCGTGCTCCTGAACCGGACCTCCGCACGCGCCCGGACGCTCGCCGAGGACATCGGCTGCGAGGCGGCTCCGTGGGGTCGGCTCCAGGAAGAGTGCCGGGCCGCCGACGGCATCATCGTGGCGACCGGAAGCGACCGCTTCGTACTCGCTCCCGAGACCTTCACGCCCGATGGCTCGTGGAACGTGCGTCGCCACGTCGTCGTAGACCTCGCGGTTCCGCGCAACGTCGATCCCGACGTCGGGCGTGTCGCGGGTGTCACCCTGATCGACCTCGACTCCCTGAACCCGAGAATCGCCGAGGTCGAGGAGGCGCGGGTCGCGGCCGTCGACGATGCCGAGGAGATCGTGGACGAAGAAGTCCCCGCCTTCTCCGCCTGGCTGTCCGCGCGCCGCGCCGGCGAGGCGCTCGCCCCGCTGCGGTCGGCGCTCATGGCGGTCTGCGAGCGCGAGGTGGCCTTCGCGACCGATGAGACGGCGGCGGCCCGGACGGCGTCGCGGATCGTCGCGAAGCTCATGGCTTCCCCCATGGAGGAGATGCGGGAGCGGATGCGCACGGGCCAGCCGGTCGAGCCGGTCGCAGACATCATGCGCTCCCTCTTCCCCGAGGCCCGGGCTTGAGCAACGTCCTCGAGGTCCCGTCCGGGGCCGGCTCGAACGCACGAGGAACGCGGCACTCGGCCGACGAGATGTCCGCGTGGAGCGCCCGCATCCACGACGAGCTCACCGCCTTCTTCGAAGCCGCCGACGACGGTGGCCGCTTCCGCGAGGACGTCTGGGAGCGACCGGGCGGCGGCGGCGGCTGGACGCGCGTCATGGCCGAAGGGCGGACTTTCGAGCAGGTGGGCGTGAACCGCTCGGTCGTCCACGGTGCGCTCGGCCGTGAGCTGGCCCAACGTCTCCTCCTCGCGGAAGGGTCGGGCGGCACCTTCTTCGCGACCGGAGTGAGCATCGTCTGCCATCCGCACAGCCCGCGGGTGCCGATCGTGCACCAGAACGTCCGGTACTTCGCCGTGCACGACGAAGAGGGGACGGCGGCTGCCGAGTGGTTCGGGGGCGGGATCGACCTCACCCCGACGTACCCGGAGCCCGACGATGCCGTCCACTTCCACACGGTGCTCCGCGACGCGTGTGCGCCCTTCGGTGCCGAGGTGTATCCGCGCTACAAGAAGGAGTGCGACGAGTACTTCGTGAATCACCACCGGGACGGAGAGGCTCGCGGGATCGGGGGTGTCTTCTTCGACCACCTGGGCGCCCCGGCGAGCGGGATGGACGTCGAGCAGGCGCGAGCGTTCGCGGACGCGATCGCGCGGACCATGCCCGACGCATACGGACCCCTCGTGGAGCGGCGCCGGAACGAGCCGTGGGGAGAGCGCGAGAAGCGGCTCCAGCTCTTCCGGCGTGGGCGCTATGTGGAGTTCAACCTCGTGCACGATCGGGGCACACGCTTCGGCCTCGACACGTCGGCTCGCATTGAGAGTGTGCTCATGAGCCTTCCACCCATGGCCACTTGGACCTACGATCCGACGTTCGATCCAGGCTCCATAGAGGCTCGACTCATGGAGATGCTCGTCCCGAGAGCCTGGGCCTGATTCACGGCCGACCCGGAGGCCACGTGCAGGAGACCCGCTCCGCCGCCACGTCGGCCTCCCCGATCCGCTGGTTCTCGGAAGTCACCTCGGTCGACGGCGGCTCCGTAGGGGGCAAGGCGTCCTCGCTCGGCGAGATGTATCAGAGGCTGTCGGGGATGGGGGTACGCGTCCCCAACGGCTTCGTCACCACGGTCTCCGCGTACCGGAGCTTCATCGAGCAGCCCCTCTCCGACGCCGCCTGGCGGAGTCTGGTGCCACGTCTGCGGAGCCTGGGATCGAAGCACGAACACGACGCGAGCGAGCCGCCGACGCTGCGCGAGGCGGTCGGCATGGTCCTGCGCACCGGAGCGCGGGAGATCGAGGAGCTGCACGAGCGGGGAGAGCTCGTGCGCGGCCTCATCATGGACCAGCCCGTTCCGGACGAGTTGAGCGAGGCCGTGGTGGCGGCGTACCGCGACCTCTGTGAGGAGTACGGACGCCAGGTGGACACGGCCGTGCGTTCGTCCGCCACCCGCGAAGATCTGGAGGACGCCTCGTTCGCCGGTCAGTACGAGAGCTACCTCAACGTCCGCGGCGAGGAGGAGATCCTGGAGGCGTGGCACCGCTGCGCGGCCTCCGCCTTCACGGACCGAGCGATCAGCTACCAGCTCGAGCGCGGCCTCGACCCCATGGAGGGGGATCTCGCGGTCGTGGTGATGAAGATGGTGCGCTCGGACCTCGCCACCTCCGGGGTGATGTTCACGCTCGACCCGGAGTCGGGGAACCGGAACGTGGTGCACATCACCTCGGCGTACGGGCTCGGCGAGCTCGTCGTGCAGGGGAGCGTGCAGCCCGACACCGTCGTGCTCTGGAAGGAGGGACTGGAGCGGGGTCGCAACGCGATCGTCCACCGCACGATGGGGGCGAAGGATCGCAAGCTCGTCTACTCCACGCAGGGCGGCACCGCGACCGAGTCGATCGACGTCGACGCCGCCCGTCGGCGCCGCTGGTCGCTCACCCGGGAGGAGGCCACGGAGCTGGCCCGGATGGCGCTCACGATCGAGAGCCACTACGGACGTCCCATGGACATCGAGTGGGCCAAGGACGGCCACAGCGGCGAGCTCTACATCGTCCAAGCGCGCCCCGAGACCGTCCACTCCAACACCGAGCGCCGCAACGTCCTGCGGACGTACAGCATGGATGCCGACCTCGTGCGGTCGCTGCGCACGGAGGGCCGGGTCCTCATCGAGGGTCAGGCGGTCGGCACGCGCATCGGCACGGGGCGGGTGCGCGTCTACGGGTCGTTCGCCGAGGTCATCGAGAAGAAGAGAGCGCTCCGTCTGGAGCTCGCCGCCGGCAGGAGCCTCGACGACATCCCGCTCGAGGACCACGTCTTCGACAAGGGCGACGTGCTCGTGACCGAGCTCACCACGCCGGACTGGGAGCCGCTCATGAAGGACGCATCCCTCATCGTGACGGAGAAGGGTGGCCGGACATCGCACGCGGCGATCGTGGCGCGCGAGTTCGGCATCCCGGCCATCGTGGGCGCCGACGGCGCGCGCGTGCGCCTGAAGCCGCTGCGCGAGGTCACCGGCTCGTGCGCCGAAGGCGAGACCGGCGTCGTCTACGAGGGCATCCACGAGTACCGGGTGGAAGAGATCGACCTCGGCAAGGACGAGCCGACCTCGACGCTGATCAAGCTGAACGTCGGATTCCCCGACAAGTCCCTCAAGGACGCGATGCTCCCGTGCGACGGCGTCGGGCTGGCACGGCTCGAGTTCATCCTCACGGCCGAGGTCGGCATCCACCCGCTGGGGCTCGTCTACTACGAGGAGCTGCTCGACTTCGTGAAGGACGGCACGGTGGCGCAAGAGCTGGAGCCGTACCGCGCCCGCCTGGAGGCCGAGGATCCGCACGAGCTCGAGACGCTGTTGGGCGCGATCGAGCGGCGCACGCCGGCGTACGCCGACAAGCGCGAGTTCTTCGTCGATCAGCTCAAGTACGGGGTCGGCCTGATCTGTGCCGCCTTCTACCCGCGGCCCGTGCTCGTCCGCCTCTCGGACCTGAAGTCGAACGAGTACCGTGACCTCCTGGCCGGACGACTGTTCGAGCCCATGGAGGAGAACCCCATGATCGCGTGGCGTGGAGCGTCCCGGTACATCGATCCCGACTTCACGCCGGCGTTCGACATGGAGACCGACGCGCTGCGCTGGGTTCGCCAGGACATGGGTCTCGACAACCTGCAGCTCATGGTGCCGTTCTGCCGGTCGCCGGAAGAGGGTGAGGCTGTCGTCCGGCTCCTCGATCAGCGCGGTCTCTCCCCCGAAGCGGGGGTCCCGCTCTTTCTCATGGTCGAGATCCCCTCGAACGTGCTCGAGTCCGACCGCTTCATCGACATGATGTCGCTCAACGGCGGCTCGATCGGCTCCAACGACCTCGTCCAGACGGCGTACGCGGTCTCGCGCGACGATCTGGAGCACTACCCCTTCGCGCTCGACACGCGCTCGGCGTCCGTGAAGGCGCTCATCCGGCGGGCGATCGACGCCTTCCGGTCACGCGGGTTGGAGATCGGAATCTGCGGTCAGGCCCCGTCGGACCACCCGCGCGAGGTGCCGTCCTTTCTGGTGGAGTCCGGGATCACCTCGATCTCGGTGACGCCCGACTCCTTCCAGCAGGTTCGGGTCGCGGTGCGCGAGGCCGAGGAACGTCTGGCTCGGGCCGGTCGGTGGGGGGATCGCTCCACGGATGGACGACGGGGGGCGGTCCAGCATTGAGCGGGATCGTCACGCTCGTCCTGTGCGTGACCGGATGCCTCGGCGTGGGCGTCCTGGGCAGCGTGGCCACCCGGCCGAACCTGGAGCCGTGGTATGCCGAGCTGCGCAAGCCGCCCTTCACGCCCCCGAACGAGATCTTCGGCCCCGCGTGGGGCGTCCTCTTCATCGCGATCGGGGTCTCGCTGTCGATCCTCGTGCAGGCGCCACCCAGCCCCGCACGCACGACCGCGCTCGTCCTCTTCGGAGCTCAACTGGTGCTGAACTCGGCGTGGTCGTTCCTCTTCTTCGCGCTCCGCTCCCCCGGATGGGCGCTCGTGGAGATCGTCCCCTTCTTCGGAGCCGTGGTCGCCACCGGTTGGGCCGCAGGCCAGGTGTCGTGGGTGGCCGGCCTCCTCTTCGTGCCCTACGCCGCCTGGGTGGCGTTCGCGTCCTACCTCAACGCGGGGGTCTGGGCGATGAACCGAGCCTGAGGAACGCTACTCGCGCAGCAGAAGGAGCGCCGCCCAGAGGAGCGACCCGAGGAAGAGCGCCACGCCGAAGCCGGGCCGCCCGGTGAGCCACGTCGCGGCGCCGGTGACGAAGCCCGCCATCGAGATGCCGGCCGACGCCGCCAGATGGTTCAGGCGGTATTGAACGACCACGTCGGACCCGCCGGTCGATTCCCCGCTGGCCTTCACCTCGGCACCGCAGTCCGGGCACGTCCCCGGCGGAACCACGAAGGTGGTGCACTGTGGGCATTCGATCATCTCGGTCACGCGGCTCTCCTCTCTACGGCCCTGCGACGGACCGGGTCCCTGAATCGGGCATGGTCCCGTATCACAACGGAGCGAGTCAAGCGGAGACCGTGCCCTTCGACCACGCCGTGACGATCCGCTCGGCACACGACGTTCCGCGGAGCCAGCAGTCGGGCACGCTTACGCCACCCCGAGCCCGCCCCCTCAGGTGCAGCGTCGGCTCCTCGACCTCCTGCCGCTCGAGCGCCTCGACCCGACCCGCGTGCCCGATCTCGTACTGCGGGATCGCACCGTTCCACCGCCGGACGCGCGCGAAGATCGGCTTCGCTTCGAACCCCAGTAGCGCTTCGTGCTCCGTGGTCGCGAGAGCGACGAGCTCCTCGTCGCTCGCGTCGAGCCGCTCCGGGTGCCGGATCCCGCCGACGAACGTCGTGGTCGTGACCGCTCCGCCCGGGGCACGGCCGGGCAATGCCGAGCTCACGAAGAGGAGGCCGAGGCAGGCGCGGCCCTCCCGCTCCGGAACGAGCACGCCGAAGGCCTCCGGGGGCTCGACGTCGGAGATTCGGAAGCCGAGGTGGACGATGGCGAGCGAGGCCGAGCGCATCGACTCGAGGGCGTCGTGTGCGTCCGGGCGCAGCACATCCCCTGCGAGACGTGCGGTCGCTCCCGGGCCGCCGGTCAGAATCAAGTGCCGCGCCCGCGTCTGCCCTCGACCACCGTCGCGGCTCGCGCCGTCCGTGCCCCGCCACTCCACCACCCACGCGTCCCCATCGCGCCGGAGCTCATCGACCTCCACACCCGTGTGCAGCGCTTCGCCCAGGAGCTCGCCCAGGCGGTTCGGCCAGGTGGCGAGGCCCCCCTCGAGCGTGAAGATCCCGAGGCGTTTGCGCGGGCCATCGCCGCGGCGTGCGCCGGATCCGGTCGTACCGTCCGCGCGACGCGACTTCCGACGCGCGCGCGCCCAGCGGAGCACGTTGCCGTGGTCGCGCACCCCGTCCACCAGCTCGGGGAAGACCGCTCGCGCAGAGATACGTGCCGGATCTCCCGCCCAGATCCCCCCCGCGAATGCATCGAGCGGACCGTCCCGCACCTCCGGACCGAAACGACGTGCCACGAAGTCGCCGAGTGAAGGATCGGACTCCTCGTGCGGTGCGATCCACGGCTCGCGCAGGAGGCGTATCTTGGCGCCCGCACTGAGAAACGGTGCTCCGAAGAAGCCGAGCGGAGACGACGGCAGCGCGGCCAGGCGGCCCCCGCGCACGATGTAACGCCGGGAGGCCACGGGCCCGAGCGGTCGGATGCGATCGCCCAACCCGATGTCGTGCAGGTGTCCGACGAGCTCCGTGTTCGCCGCACGCAGGGTATGCGGCCCGCACTCGAGGAGATACCCGTCCTCACGCACCGTCTCGATGCAGCCTCCGGGCCGATCCTCCCGCTCGAGAACCTGCACACGCAGACCGGCCTGGCGCAGCGCGTGAGCGCACGCCAGGCCGGTAATGCCCGCGCCTACGACGACGGCGTCATGAACGGAATGCCCGGTCACGCGAGCCGCTGGCGGGTCGGCCGTCGTCAGGCCGCAGGCTGGCCCTGCACGCCGGCCTCACCCTCGGCCGACACGACGAAGTAGATCCACATGCCGACGGCACTGTGGCCCGGTACGAAGCACACGAGCGTATAGTCGCCCGCCTCGTCCGGCGTGAAGGTGATCGTCTGGGTCTCGCCCGGCAGGCCACCCTGGGTCATCGACTGCGGGTTGTCGGTGATCGAGCCCGGGAAGACGGGCTCGGGATTGACCATGGCGAAGTTCGCCATCTCACGGGACACGCCCACGCTGTGCGCCATCGCGGGATCGTTGTTCACCATGTTGATGGTCACCGTCGCGCCCACGGGAACCGTGACCGCGATCTCGCCGTTGATGGCGCCGTTGTAGTTCCAGTAGTTGTTGCGGGACGTCTGACCAGCGGTCAGGGTGATCTCCACCGCGTTCGAGCCCTCGTCGTACGAATACCAGTCCGGCATCGTCATCGCGCCGCCGGGCATCGACGGACCGGCGTTGGCAGCCGGTGCGGGCGCCGGTTCGGCCGCGGGCTCTTCCGCGGAAGAGTCGGCATCGCCACCGCCGCCGCACGCCACGAGGATCAAGTTGAGGGAGAGTAGCGTCGCGAGCCGCTTCATCCTTCTGCTCCGTTCAGTCAGTTCACGTGAATTCGGGATCCTGCTCGAGATGCCGAGCCCGAGATCCTAACCGTCTTTCAGCCCTGTTGGCTAGGCAAGCCCCACTCGAACAAGCGGTGCCCCGGCAGCGGGAGCACCAGCATGAGGTGCTCGACGAGCCCGAGTCCCGAGAGCGCCGTCAGCACGACGAGTCCGGCGGCCTCACCGCCGTTCGCTCCGAGAGCGGCTACCCCGAACGAGCCCGTCAGAGCCACACACGTCATGATCGAGATCGGCATGAGTCCGTTCATGGGCCGTTGGCGAAAGAGCGAGCGGAGGTAGGCGAGTCGCTGCGGGAGGAAGTGCTCGTTCAGATTCCGCACGCCGAGGAGGACGTTGAGCCGGGCACTGGTGTGCATCGCCGCGAGCACGAGGTAGAAGGCCGGCGCCCAGCGGGCCGCGCCGTCCGCGACGAGCCAGAGGCCGGCGCCCAGCACGACCATCGCCAGCTCGTGCCACGCACTCGCTCCGAGTCCGTGCACGAGGCGGCGTGCGGCTCCCGCTCCCGGCGGGCAGGCTACCTTCACCGGCCCGGTGACGTAGCCCGTGTAGAAGCTCACCTCCAGCCACGCCCACACGACGAAGACGAGAGCGTAGCTGGCGAGCACCCCGCCCGCGCTCTGCGGACGCCCGCTCAGGTAGACCAGACCCGCGAGCGCGAACGGGAGCGCGGCACTCCATGCGGCCATGGGCCCGAAGGCGCGCTCGGCGTGGGCGTTCCGAAGAACCAGCCCTGTCCCGGCCCACCAGAGGAGGGTCGGGAACAGGGCCAGGATCGGAAGGAGTGAGAGGCTAGGGTGTGCCATCCGGGATCGGTGCGGGGACCGGAGTCGCCTGGGATTCGGACACTGGGGCGTTCACGGCCACCGGAAGGTGAAGCGCTCTCCAACCTTCGCCGTCGATCAGCCCGTACTGAGGAACGTTGCGCTCCTGGTGGCAGGTGAGGCACTCGATCTTCGGGCCGTCACCCATCTCCCCGCGTCGCTCCGCCGGCCACTCGGGCTCGAGCGGGAGCATGTGACCGAGGTTCGAAGCCCGCACCATGCGGATGCCTCGCAATGCCTGCGTCCGGGCGGGCGGGCTCTCCTCCCAGTCGCCCCACCGGGAGCTCTGGTGGCAGTACGTGCACGTCACCCCGAGCGAATTCGAGATGTGGATCATCGTCTCGTACGTGTACCACGTCTGATTCGTGGTGACGTCGTTCTCACCCTCGGAGGCGATCGCCCACGTGCTCTGTACGCGGATGTCGTCACGGTCCAGGAAGTGTCGGAGCCCGTCCGGCTCGTCGCCGAAGTGCCAGTAGTACTGCGGGACCGGCTGACCCTGGTGACAGGTGTAACAGCTCACGCCGGCGTCCCCGACGTGCGAGCTCCACTCACGATTGATCTCCTTGACCATGCGGAACATCTGCCGCGAGACGACCTTCGTGTAGACGTCGTCGCTCGCCATGTCCACGGCGCCGGTCTCGGGATCCACGTAGTGGCAGTAGGTGCATCCCTCCTCGGGAGACACCCACTGCGTGATCGCCGCCATCGTCAGGTTGAACTCGATCTCGCTGAGGTTGCCGAGCACCTGGACGTTCTCGTAGGTGCCCGCCGCCATCGGCTCCGTGTCTACCGCGGCGGGCGTGAGCACCGGGATGATCGCCGCGAGCGCCGTCGAGTCGGCGTCGCGGCTGCGCGGGTTCTCGATCTCCTGCATCCCGATGCCGCGCCACCCGACCGTGCGGTGGTCCACGGGAGGACGCTCGCACGCCGCGGAGGCCATCAGGACGAGCCCGAGGATCCCGAGGTTCCGACCGTGGGAGCGTCTCATGGCACGAGCCTCGTCGCTGAAGTCGTCGTGGGTGTGAGGGCGGTCGTGGGCGTGAGGGTGCCGGTACCCGTCACGAAGATCCGGGCTCCATCGGCAGGATCCGCAGGCGCGAACCCGATCGGGCCGAGACCGGGGAAGGTGTCGGGGGGCACCGGACCCATGAGCTCGCCCTCGAGCTCACCGGGCTGCACCGGCGGGGTGATTTCCTCGTAGACGTTCGGATACTGCGGCACGAGGCCGTGCTTCATACCCCACTGGTACCAGGAATCGACCACCGTCCCGGTGATGAGGATTCCGATCCCGCCGGTCAGCGTCGTAAGCACCGCGAACCACCACGCCCAGCGATGGATCGACTCCATCGTGGCGTTGAAGCCCATCGTCCAGCGCCAGAAGAGCTGGGAGCGCTCCGCCGCCGTGCCCCGATCCGTGATCTGATCGATCTCCCGGTCGCCGCCCATCTTCGCCACGGCGAGGATCGTGGCGCCGTGCATCGCGAAGAGGAGGGCCGACCCGTACAGGAAGGCGATCGACAGCATGTGGAACGGGTTGTAAAAGAGGTTCCCGTATCGGATGGAGAACGCGGCGGTCCAGTCCAGGTGCGGGAAGATCCCGAAGGGCACGGCTTCGCTCCAACTGCCCATGAGGACCGGACGGATGAAGCCGAGCACGAGGTACAGGAAGATCGCCGAAGCGAACGCCCACGCGACGTGCGTGCCCATCTGGAGCGACCGTGCGCGCAGGTACATGCGCGCCCACCAGAGCAGGATCGAGACGGTCAGGAAGAAGCCCGCGAGGAGCCAGAGCCCACCGTCGAACATGGGTGGGATGCGCAGACCGTACTCCGGCGGGGGCGGCTCGAGCGCCAGCCAGGGAAGCTGGCGGATGAACTCCACGCCGTCCCATCCGACCGAAGCGAGCATGGCGAAGCCGATGATCTCGATCGCCGCGAAGCCACAGATCAGGGACGCCACGCCGAGCCAACCCAGGTACAGCGGCCCGATCTGCGCGTCGCCGATCTTGCCGGCCCAGTAGCTGAAGCCACCGGGACGCCAGATGCGCGGGAGGTGATCCTGCTTCACCGAGACGCCGGGATCCGGCGCGTGACGGATCTGGATCGGCGTCAGGAGGTTCTGAAAGTCAGGCATGAGGAACTCCTAGAACCAGATGGGGAGGTCGAGCCACCAGTTCCACCATTCCGGCCAACCGCGTGTCCAGAAGGGACCCGAGATCAGAATGCAGACGGCGCTCCAGAAGCCGGCGTTGAGCGCCAGAAAGAGGCCGAGCCGGTGAATGCCCACGGCCCCGATCGAGTACCCGAGCGCATCGCGGAAGTAGGTGTTCTCGTGCTCCGACGTCTTCACCGACCCGCCCCGGGGCGGGTTCGTCACGGAGAGGATGAGCCCTCCGTGCATCGCCAGCGCGAGGCAGTTCGTGAAGAAGAAGGTGATGGCCAGCATGTGCGCCGGGTTGTAGTGGAAGTGCAGATACTGGTACCCGACGTTCGACACCCAATCGAGATGCGAGATGATTCCGTACGGGAAGCCGTGCCCCCAGGCGCCCAGAAGGACCGGGCGAATGACCACCAGGGTCACATAGGCGAAGACGGCCACCGAGTACGCGAACGGGATGTGAAGCCCCATTCCGAGCTTTCGGGAGATCTCGGCCTGCCGGAAGATCCAGCTCACGAAGGCTCCGACGGCACAGAAGGTCACCGCCTGCCAGAGACCGCCTTCGTAGAAGGGGGCGATCGCGAGTCCGTACTCGAGGTCGGGCGGGTTGATCGAGATCTGCCAGAGGTTCCACGTCTGGCCGTCCAGCCCCTCTCCGATCGCCGCCCCCCAGACCAGCAGGAGCGTCCCCAGAAGGGAACAGAAGATCGTGGTCACGCCGAAGAATCCGACGTAGAACGGGCCGACCCAGAAGTCGAACACGTCTCCCCCGATCAGGGTGCCTCCCCTGACACGGTATTTTTCTTCAAAGCTCAGCATCGCCATGGCGGTGTCTCCGGAAACGGTCCTCTCTTCGTGGTGCCGGCAAATGGCCGGGGAGGGGGCTCGCCCCCTCCCCGGGTCGGGTCAGGAACTACGCGTCAACTACGCGTCATCCCCCACCGCTGGCCGAGAACCAGTTCCACCCCGGAGTGCTGAGCAGGATGAAGTGGATCGAGAAGGCCAGGACCGCCAGGAACGTGAAAAGGGCGATCAGGGTGCGACGGGGGTCGAAGATCATCCAGACTCTGTGCATTGTGGTTCTCTCCTCAGAGCCAGGGCCGGTACATCCACACGAGGATGTGTGCGATGATGGCGACCACTGTGAATCCGATGAAACTCCGCATGAAGACCGCGTGGAATTCCTTCGCCTGGTCTTCGCTCAGCCCCGAAAGGCTGTGGGATTGCTCCATGTTTGTGCCTCCTTGTGAAAGCTCGATGAGCACCCCGTGCTATCGGGTGGTACCCCCACCCCATGGGCCGCCCTTCGGGCGGACGAAACCGTTCGGACCGCCCCTCGCGGGGGCGATCGCATACCGTTGCTGAGCTGGGCTCGGGAGCGGAGCCGCTGGCCCCGCGCCGCATTCAGCGAGTTCTTCGATCTGGCCGGCGTCCGCTGGCACGTGCAGCGCAGCGCACCCGCGTCCGACGTCTTCCTCGTGCACGGCAGCGGAGCCTCGACCCACTCGTGGACCGCGGTGCTCGACGAGCTTCCGGAGACGGTCACCTGGATGGCCGCGGACCTTCCCGGCCACGGTTTCTCGACCGCGTCCCGGGGCACCGTGTCCCTCGCCGGCCCCATCGCGATCGGGGACGCCCTGGTGGAGCTCCTGCGTCGGACCGAGACGAAGCCACGCGTGATCGTGGGTCACTCCGCGGGTGCGGCGATCGCGCTGCACGTCGCGTCGCGAGTCGGCGCGCGAAGCGTTCTGGCCCTCAACCCCTCCCTCGTCGACGCGCTCGACACCCGTGTCGAGCGTGCGGTGGCCGAGCTGGTGGGTCCGCTGGTCCGCTCGGATGCCGCCGGACGCGTGGCGGCCATGCTGAGTCGCCGTACACGCCTTCCGGACCGCCTGCTCGACCAGACCGGCTCCGACGTTCCGGAGTGGTCTCGGCGCTGCTATCGAACGCTCTTCGGAGACGCCGATCACGTGTCGGCCGTCCTGCGCCTCTTCTCTACCTGGAGCGTGCCGGACACGCGGGCGGCGCTCGCCGCCTTCGACGGCCACCTCACGACGATCGTCGGCCGGGAGGACGAGTGGATCCGCACCTCCGACGTCCGGTCGGCGCTGGCCTCCGTCGGTCGGCACGAGGTGCACGTCGAGACGGGCGGCCATCTCCTGCACGAGGAACGGCCCACGACGGTGCGCGCCGCCCTCATGGGCGCCCTCGCCGCGTCCGGAGCGTAAACGCAACTCAGCCATGACGCCCGGCTGCCTCGAGAACGCGCGCCGCGGTGACGCGCGTCTCGCGATGTTGGAAGGCCTGCTCCTCCGACGCGTCCCGTAGCCTCTTGGCGAGGGAGATTCGTTCGAGCGGCGCATACCGCGAGACGAGACGGTCGAGCTCGCGGCTCGCGTCGGCCTCCCACGGGATCGACGAGCCCTCCCCGCGTGCGAGCGTGGCCGCGCTTCCCTCGTCGAGCGCCGTCCCGAGCGGGAGGATGTCGAAGAGGGTGTCGAAGAGCGCGTTGCAGATCTCCTGCACGAGGTACGTCGCGCCCGCGTAGCCCATCACCGGGGTGCCCGTATGGCGCCGGATGATGGCGCCGGGGAAGGACATGGGGATGTAGCGGCTGCGCAGCTTGAGCTCGGCGGCGTACATCCGCTCGTTGTAGCTGCCGAAGAGGATCGCGGGCGGCTTCTCGGCCAGGGAGTCGCGCACGGCCGCATGGTCGGTCTTCTCGCCCGGACGCCGCGCCACGTGCAGCGTGCACGGCATCCCGAGGTCCTCGGTCAGGTACTTGTGCAGGCCGTGCTCGTACGTGGCGTTGGCCACGACGGCGAACGAGGACGTCGCGAAGAAGTCCTGTGTCACGCTCCGCCAAAGATCCCAGATCGGCTTGAGCGTCGTGTGCTTCTCCTTCTCGATGAACGGCTGCGGGTCGATGCCGACCGCCTCGCCGAGCGCCTCGAGGAACGACGTCGTCGAGCTCATCCCGATGGGCGCCTGCAGATACGGCTTGCCGAGCGACTCGCACAGGCGGCGCCCGAACTCCCGGTACATGCAGACGTTGAGGTCCGCGTCCGCGAGCTTCGGCGTGTCCTTGAGGTGCGCGCCGAGCGGGTAGACGAGGTTCACCTCGCAGCCGACGCCTTCGATCAGGCGCCGGATCTCGGCCAGATCGGACGGCATGTTGAAGGTGCCGTAGATGGGGCCGATGATGTTCACGAGGGGCTTGTCGCCCTCCTTCCGCTCGCGCCCCTTCCGGGCCCGGGCCTTCTTCTGACCGAACTCCGTCCACATCCACGTCATGGCCCGGTCGGCGCTCTGCCACTGGTCCTCGTCGATCGTGCGCGGCAAGAAGCGGTAGAGCCCGCTGCCCATCGGCACGACGCCTCCGCCGATCATCTCGGCGATGGAGCCGGTGACGACGACGGCGGGCACGTCGGGATCGAGCGTGGAGTGTGCACGCGTGAGCGCCTTCTCGGTGCCGGTCATCGAGAGCTCGTCCTCGCCGAGCCCGGTGACGACGATCGGGAGCTCGTGCGGGGGCAGCGCGTCGGTGTAGTGCAGCACCGAGGTCACCGGGAGGTTCTCGCACCCGACCGGTCCGTCGATGACGACCTGGAGGCCGCGCACCGCCGTGAAGGCGTACACGGAGCCCCAGTAGCCGCCGGCCCGGTCGTGGTCGAGGACCATCATGACGTCGCCTCCGCGCTGGAGGCATCGGTCGCGGACTTCGACTTCTTCGCTTTCTTCGCTCGTGCCTTCGCGGGCTTCTTCTCGCGCTTCTTCGCTTTCGTCCCGGTGCTGCTCTCGCCGCCACGAGCCCGGGCGTTGCGCTCCTTCGCGCTCAGCCGGCGCTCCGGAGGCTCGGTCCAGCCGTAGCCGGTGGCGTGGCCGGTGCCGACGCCTTCGAAGAACGTGCGCATGTGGTTCAGCCGCTCACGCCCACCGACGGCGCCGTTGATGACCTCGCTGAGCCCGGCCGCGCCCATCGGCCCGAAGATCGGGCGGGCGGAGATCAGATTCGTGAAGTAGAGCGCCGGGGTGCCGTCTTCCTTGGCGGCCTGGACGAGCGGCGTCGTCCCGATCGCCAGATCCGGCTCGTGCGCCCGGTACGCCTCCAGGTTCTGCTCGAGCGACGCGCGATACGTGACGTTCACGCCCCGGGCCTCGAGCCACTCGCGGTCGGGATCGGACCACGGCGTCTTCGGCAGCGCGGTGCCGACGTGCGTGATCTCGGCTCCCGCCTCGGCCAGGATGCGCGCCACCAGGAGCTCGGAGCCCTCGTATCCGGAGACGTGGATTCGGCCCCTGATCGGGGTGCGCGCGAGCGCCCCGGCAGTCGCCTTCGCCGCGCCGTCCACGGCCCGGCCGATCGTCTTCGCGTCGATGCCCGCCGCGGCACCGACGGCCTTGAGCCAGGCGGCGGTGCCCTCGGCCCCGACGGGCGCAGAGCCGACCACCGGCCGACCGGCGGCCTTGAATTCGCGCACGGACGCCGTGTAGAACGGGTGCGTGGCCGCCGCCACGGTGCAGTCGAGCGCGGCGTAGAGCTCACGCCACTCGCGCGGTGGCACGGTCGAGCCGACCGCCATGCCCATCGGCTCGAGCAGGGCGGCGATCCCGATGGGGTCCGCCGGAAAGAGCTCACCGATCAGCGTCACCGTCGGGCGCGAACGCTCCACCTCGTCGGGCTTCGCGACCGGCCCGCTCGACGCCTCCTTGCGGGCGTAACGCAGCAGCGCGCCGGCCAGGACGTCCTTGGCCTCCGCGTGCGTGGGCACGCCGAAGCCGGGCACGTCGATGCCGATGATCCGCACCCCGTTGATCTCGTCGGGGAGCAGTTCGAGCGGAACGCCCGACGCCGTGGGGATGCACAGATTCGTCATCACGATCGCGTCGTAGCGCTCGGGATCGGCGAGGTCGTGCATCGTCTGCTTGATGTCCTCGAAGAGCTGCCCCGTAACGAGCGTCTCCGAGTTGAACGGCACGTAGCCGACCGTACGGCGCGCGCCGTAGAAGTGCGACGTGAAGGTCAGGCCGTACACACAGCACGCCGAACCGGAGAGGACCGTCGCCGTGCGCCGCATGCGCAGACCGACGCGCAGGCTGCCGAAGGCGGGGCACATCCCCTGCGGCTGATCGTGCGGGCCGAGCGGGTAGTCCCGCTCGAGCTGTTCGAGTGCCTCGCCCTTCCCGGCGGCCGCGGCTTCGGCACGCATGCGCTCCTTGCCACCGTGACACCCGCTTCCTGCGGCGGCGACCTTGCCGTCGAGAACCGGAAGCTGGGGGCCGGACTTCGCGCTCATGCCGTCGCCACCTCCTCGTAGACGATCTCGAGCGACGGGGCGGGCGGCGTGCCGCCGGCGAACATGTCCGCCTCGGTCGCGGGGGTGAGCACGTAGTCACGACCCACGTCGGACCCCTTGAAGAGGTCGAGCAGGCCGTCGTGGGTGAGCGGAGCGGGCGCCCGCGGAGGCGCGGTAGCCACCTGGGTCGCGAGCTCTTCGAAGAGCGGCGCCCACGCTCCGCCGGGCTTCCCGACGATCTCGTAGTTGGCACTCTTGCGGCGGATGTCGTCGTCCTGCGGGATCGCCGCGAGGAGCGGGATCTCCACCTTCTCGGCGAAGGCCTGCGCCTCGCCCGTGCCGTCGTCCTTGTTGATGACGAGCCCGGCCACGCCGACGTTGCCGCCCATCTGGCGGAAGTACTCGACGGCCGAACAGACGTTGTTGGCCACGTAGAGCGACTGCAGGTCGTTGGAGCCGACGACGATGACCTTCTGACACATGTCGCGGGCGATCGGGAGACCGAAGCCGCCGCAGACGACGTCGCCCAGGAAGTCGAGCAGGACGAAGTCGAAGCCCCACTCGTGGAAGCCGAGCTTCTCCAGCAGCTCGAAGCCGTGGATGATGCCGCGGCCACCGCAGCCACGGCCGACCTCGGGTCCGCCCAGCTCCATGGCGAAGACGCCGTCACGGACGAAGCAGACGTCCGAGATGTGAACGTCCTCGCCGGCCAGCCGGCGCTCGGACGAAGTGGAGATGATCGTCGGGCACGAGCGCCCGCCGAAGAGCAGGGATGTGGTGTCGCTCTTCGGGTCGCACCCGATGAGGAGCACCTTCTTGCCCTGCTGCGCCATCATGTACGAGAGGTTGGCGAGCGTGAAGCTCTTGCCGATGCCTCCCTTGCCGTAGATCGCGATGATCTGGGTCTCACCGGGGGCGGGGCCCCCGTTCTCGGCAGATCCGTTCTCGAGCGTCTTCGGGCTAGCGATCATTTATTGGTTCCAGTCGAGAATGAGCTTGACACAGGTGGGGTCGTTGAACGCGGTCTCGTAGGCACGGCGTGCCTCCACGGGGCTCGCCACATGGGTGACGATGCCCGAGAGATCGAGGGCCCCGTCCAGGGCGAGGGAGGCCACGGACCTCAAGTCGTCCGGGCTGAACTCCGCGGAGATGCGGACGGCGATCTCCTTGGAGAAGGCCGGCGGGTAGTCGAACTGCACGGGGCGCGAGTAGAAGCCCGCCAGGACGACCTCACCACCCCGGCGCATGACGGGGACGACCTGGTCGATCACGCGTGGATCTCCGCTCGCGTCGATCACGCGCGCCGCGCTCGACAGGTCCGAGCCCCCCGGCTCCACGAGCGGATAGGGCGTGCGCACCCTGCGTCGCTCGCCCCGGGCTTCCCACACTTCGGGCCAGGTGCCCCAGAGGGCGTGGTTGAGACGTGCGGCGAGCTGACCGAAGGCACCGTGCCCGACGATCAGGTCGGCGGACCCGAGCGCGATCGCTCGGTGGGCGGTGGCGGCGAGGGCCAGCATGCACCCGTCGGCGCCGAGCTCCCCGGCGGGGACGACCCGGTCTCCCCTCGTGACCAGCGTCCGCGCGGAGGCGCCGAACAGACCACGGATCTCTCCGTAGCACGAGGCGCCGGGGACGAAGACGGCGTCACCCACTTCGAGACCCGAGTCCGCTCCGGCCTCGACGACGGTGCCCACCGACTCGTATCCGGGGACGAGCGGATACCCCATCCCCGGGAAAGGCGGCATCTGCCCCGTCCACAGGAGGCGCTCGGTGCCTGCGCTGACGCCGCTCCAACGGACGTCGACCACGACGTCCTGGTCCTCCGGGGCGTCGAGCTCGACACCCATCAAGCCCAGGCGGCCCGGCTCGGAGACGACGACGGCTTCGGTGATCACGTGATGCGTAGAAGTACGGGGGATCGACGTGCGTAACTTTTGCTGGACAGGGCTAAATGTCAAACGAACTGGACGGACGGTTCAGGTAACCCTCCCTCGACCTTGCCGCAAGAAGACGGGACCGGAGCGCGGGGGTGGGCGCGGAGGAGCGCCGGGGGGCGCGAGGAGCGCCGAGGAGGGGTGCTACGCCGTGGCGACCAGGACGACGGCGATGACCGGATTCCGACTGCGCGGCCGGTCGTGACTCGAGAAGCCGGCCTCGGAAAGGAGGGCACCGATCTCTCGCGGCGTACGCGCACGACCCCGCCCGAGCGCGCGGAGATACCAGAAGAAGTAGGCGTCACCCACGCGCGGCGCGCCACGTACCCCGGACATCGGCTCGGCGATCAAGAGCCGCCGCCCGGGGCGGAGGCGCCCGCGGATCTTGCGGAGCAGCTCGAGCGCGCCGTCGTCGTCGAGGTCGTGGAGGACGCGGACGAGCGTGATCATCTCCACATCCACGTCCGGCAGACCTCCACCCAGGAAGTCGCCCCCGTGCGTCACGGTGCGCTCCCGCCACCCCAGTCGGTCGAAGCGGGCGCGCGCCCGTCCCGCCACCGCCGGAAGGTCGAAGAGGTGGAGGGTGGGATCGGCGTACCGGTGCCCGACCGCCTCCAGGAAGGCGCCCTCGCCTCCGCCCACGTCGAGGATGGAGCCGACACCGTCGAAGGGGTCGTGGGCCATGACCTCGTCCGCGATGAGCGGCTGGGACGCCGCCATGAACGCGGAGTACGGTGCCACCTCCGTGTCGGAGAGCCCGGATGGCGAGGACGCGGCCGCGTACGGCCAGTAGCGGGCCAGCTCGGTATCGGACCCCCGCAGCACATCGAGCGGACGTTCGAGATCCGAATAGAGGATGCGGTTGTGTGCCACCACGGCGGCGAGCTCGCGGTTGCCGATGAGCGGTGCGCCGTGACGGCCGAGCACGAAGAGGTCTCCGTCGAAGCGACGCAGGAGCCCGATGGACGTGGCGGCATCCAGAAGGCCGCGCGTCACGCCCTCGTCGAGGCCGGTGTGCTCCGCGACGTCGACCGCTCTCCTCGGGCTCCTGGACACGAAGTCGAGGATGCCCAGCTCGAGGCAGCTCGCGAGCGTCTGGGTATAGACGAAGCCCGCACACAGGTCGAAGACCTGGGACGAGCGCCGGAGGGCCACCGGCCGCGTGAAGGGGAAGGCGGCCGCGAAGCGGTGGAACCGTGGGCTCCCCAGGATACGCGCCCACAGGATGGCCAGCCTCGCGCGCAGCGGAACGGGCCGGATCGAAGGCCCTCGGGACGCGCTCACCGGGGCTCCGATCCCGCGCCCGGACCGTCCGCGGTCATCGTGGCCACGGCGTCGGCCAGCCCGCCGCAGCCGCCTCCGGGGAGCCGCAGGAGTCGGCCTCCGAGAGCGTCCGCGAGCTCGGCGGCGAAGGGACTCGCTCGGCGGGAGGAGTCGACGACGAGCGCGGGCCAACCCCGGTGCCTGGCGCTCCGCGCGACGGCGAGCGCGTCGTCCTTCGCCGCCTCCTTGCCCGTGCGGCCGTCGCCCAGCGGGACGTTGGCTCGCCCGTCGGTCAGGAGCACGAGAAGGGGACGACGGCCTGCACGCTCCTCCCCCGCTGCGGTCCGGACCGCCGCGGA
>JANQME010000125.1 GCA_028280205.1 Longimicrobiales bacterium | reverse complement strand
CGCCTGCAGCGGCAACGATACGACCGCGCCCGACCCCGATCCCCAGAACGCGACCCCGGTCGCGCGGGCCGGGGCCGACCGAACCGTGAGTGCGACGCTCCCGGTTTCCCTGGACGCGTCGGCGTCGACGGACGGGGACGGGGACGCACTCACATACGCCTGGTCGCTGACCGCGGTCCCTGCAGGGAGTCTGGCGACGCTCGACGACGCGACGGCGGTACAACCCTCGTTCACGCCCGACCTTCCGGGGGCCTACACCGCTCAGCTCGTCGTGAACGACGGCACGGTAGACAGCGCGCCCGACGCGGTCGAGATCACGGCGGAGGACAACACGATGTCGGCGCAGATCGGGGCCTCGGGCGGCTCGGTCGTGTCCGCAGACGGGACGTTCACGCTCGACATCCCGGCGGGTGCGCTCGCCGCGGACGAGCAGATCTCGATCACCGCCGTGCCCGTGAGCCAGCGCCCGAGCGAGCTGGTGGACCTCAGCGCGGACGCCGTCGTCTACGACATGCAGCCGGACGGGCTTCAGTTCGCCGTGCCGGCACGCGCGACGATGGAGCTGCCGGCCTCGGTCGCGCCCGGCGCAGCCGAGATCTCCTCCACGGCCATGGTGATGGCGACGCTCTCCGGTGGAACCCTGGCCCTGGCGGGCAACCAGAGTCAGGACCTCGACGTAGCCGGTGGCGCTCTGACGGCAACCGCGGAGATCGACCACTTTTCGAAGTTCATCTTCGAGACGCTGTTGCTCTCCGACGGAAGCACGGCCCCCCTCCAGGGCCTGAAGGTGAAGGCGAATCCGCCCTCGTCCTCGCCCGTCGGCGCGTTCTTCAACGTGGGCGTCGACGTGATCCCCGAAGGTGACGGCTCGCTTCCAAGAGGCGTCGTCGAGGCCACGATTTCGGACGCCGCCGCCGCGCCGGTGTCTCACACGTCGACGCTGGTGGACAAGCCCATGACGCAGTGGCCCGTGGCGGAAAACCTCTTCCTCGAGAGCGATGAGCAGTGGAAGTGTGATTCCCAAGCGACCGGGACGTGGGGTGTGGACCTGACACTCTCGATCGACGGCAGCCTGATCAGGGTCGGGGGCCAGACGGCCACGACAACGACGCACCTGGTCACCGTGCGGATAGCATCGCCGGTGGATTGCCTGCAGATCTACACATCCTTCCAGGACTTCTCGCTGACGCGGCCCGAAGGCGTGGCGGTGGCCGACGGCGGCTCCAGCGTGGCGGTCCTCTGGGCGGCTGCGGACCTCGTGCGGGTGACCGACGAAATCGGTCGCACCTTGATGGACCTGGCCTTCCAGAGCGTCGTCGGTCTCGAAGTGTACGGGGCGGCGGGGGCGTTCGACGATGGAGCGCTCGTCGCGACGAATCTCGGGCCGTTCAAGTACGACGGTCCCATCCAGATCGACCCCAACAATCCGGACCAGGAGTTCCTGGAGGCGTTCCCGAGCCCCACCCCCACGAACGGGCCCGCGGGTCGAAGTGGCGGCCCACTGGCCGTCCAGCCCGATCTCTCCGCCCACACCACCGACGTATTCCCCTTCGGCGGTGGCGCCGCCGACATAGGCGCGGCCGCGGTCCTCTTCGGCGACAAGAACCTCGCCTTCTTCCGCACCGGTACCAGCCAGGGCGGTGCACCGGGGTGGACACTCGATCCGAGCCTCGAGGAGGCGTTCAAGGACGCCGGCGGCAGCGTCTTCGGTCGCGCGAGCCCGGTGTCCGCGTACGTCGGGCCGAACGGCTTCGACGAGAACAACCCGATGCTCGTCGTGACGATCGACGACGGGATTCAGGCGAGTCAGCTGTGGAAGGTCGATCTGGTGGCGGGGAAGGCACGGCTCACCGAGGTCACCGACATCTTCATCTCCCACGAAGCCCGGCGGGTCCGGTGCCTGGACGCGATCTGTGTCGTCACGGCGTACGGCCTCGCGACCGGTTTCGGGAGCACGAGCATCTTCCAGTGGGACGGTCAGAACTCGTTCACCTCGATCACCGGCGTCGCGGGCCGGGCGATCGGTGTCGATCTCATCCGCACGGACCGAAACAGCGTCCTGATCGGGACGACCAGCTTCCAGAGCAACGCGTACACGGTCTACGAGGTCTCGACCACCGGGGATTTCGTGGGGTCCAGTTTCCAGGAGGTTCCCCAGGGGTGCACCGGGCCGGGGCACCTCGTCTTCCGGTCGCAGCAAGAGGTGCTCATCAGCTGCAATACGAGCGGCAACGCGGTGAGCGACGACACCTTCACGATCAGCTGACCGCGTCTCCCGAGAACGGCGCTCCGGCGCCGTCCCCCCCAGGGTTCTCGGGACTGGCCCCACTCCGCCGCACCGGCGGGGTGGGGCCTCGGGGGTCACCGAGGCTCGAGTGCGCATGCGGCCCGTCCCGCTCGGCCGCACCTACCGGATCGAGACGCTGATCAGGTCCAGGAACACGGAGGCGTCGACGCTCGCGGTGGCCGGATCGACCGAACGGAGCCACTCCGAAGCGTTCAGGTCGACGAAGATCTCGACCGAGGCGTCGTCGACGACGTCCAGGGCGAGCGGCTTCGACACCTCGATGACGTCGTCGCTCTCGATCTCGATCGGGCCGAGCACCGGCACCCCGTCGATGACGAGGCCCGCATCGACCTCGACCTCGATCTCGAGGAAGACGACGCGCAGCGCGCTATAGACGTCCGCCGGAACCACTCTCGGCAGCGTCTCGTCCTCCTCGACGCCCTCGAGGTCCACCTCGATCTCGACTGCTTGGTCGCTGAGAGCCTCCTCGGTCCCGTCGGGACGGACGAGAAAAAGCAGCAGTTCCGCCTCGAGCTCTCCCTCCGGCTGCTCGTCATCGTCGTCGTCCGTGTCCGAACGGGCCCAGTCCGTGCCCGGAGCCGAGCGCGCGGCGGCGACTGCGGCAGGCGTCGGCGTCGGGATGAACGTGCTGTCGGGGGCATCCCCCGAGACGACGACGACCGCCTCTCCGAAACCGCCCGCGGTCACGTTGCCGCACGCGGAAAAGACCGGTCCTGTGACGAGGACCAGGCACGCGGCCAGCTCCCGTACTCCGACACGCTTCGTCATGCTCACTCCCGCTTACGTTTCATGGACGCCGAGATGCGCGTAGAGCGCCTCGGCCCTCATCTCGAGTTCTCGTCCCCGCTCCGGGTCACCGGCCGCCAGCTCCGCGCGGGCGTACGAGTCGAGGGTACGCGCCCGCTCGATCTCCGGCCCGCCGTCGCGGTCGATCGAGGCCAGCGCTCGTTCGAAGAGGACGAAGGCGTCGGGATTTCCCTCTTCCGACGCGATCCGGCCCAGGATTCGATACGCCTCCGCGAACTGACCGCGAACCCGCCCGGCGAGGGCGTCGCGCTCGGCCTTCCGAGCCTGCTCGGCCGCGTCCAGCCGACGGCCCGAGCGCAGGATGGCGTCCGCCAAATTCAGGCGGATGGAGACCCGAAACCTCGTGCCCGAGCTCGCCGCCACGGCGGCCCGCAGGCAGCGCTCCGCTTCGTCGTACGCGCCGCGCGCGAGGTGCCACTGACCCCAGGCATTCTGCACGAACATCTCCGCATCCCGATCGTCGATCGCGTGGGCGACCCGCTCCGCGGTCTCGAGAGCCGCCACGCTCTCCTCGATCTCTCCCCGCGCGCGCTGGACCACGTGCAGGTTGAGCCATGCATGCCATACCTGCGGCGTCGGGTCTTCGTCCGACTCCAGCAGCTCCAGCGCGGTACGGTACCACGGCTCCGCCTCGTACCACCGGGCCTCCTCCTCGAGGAGGTTGCCCAAGCCGATGGCCGCCTCCGCCGCCCCGTGCCGATCGCCGAGCGCATGGGCGATCTCGAACGAGCGCGCGTAATCGCGCTCACCCTCGCGAAAGCGGGCGAGCGTCCGGCGCGCCCTGCCCCGCCGCCGGAGGGCGAGGCTCCAGAGGGCGTCGTCTCCGGCGCCCTCGCCCATTCGCACAGCCGCGTCGGCGTACGCCTCGGCCCGCTCCGGCCGATCGCGCAGCTCCTCGAGCGCGAACGCCTCCAGGAGCGCTCGCGCCGCGTCCGCCTCCCTGCCATCCGCCAGCGCCCGCACCGCCCGCGCCACCACTCGGTAGACGGCGTTGAGATGGGCGCACTCGTCCTCGATCACCGTGCCAAGCGACGCGTCGAGGGCGTCCACGTCGACACGTCGTGCCCCCGCGGTCTCCAGGACGCCCGATCCGGCCCACTCGTGCGCGGGATCCGCGGTCGAGTCCCCGAGCATGCGGTCGAAGAGCGCCCGAAGCTCGTCGAGCGCCGGGAGGGCAGCGAGTGCCGTGTCGATGGTGGGTCCCCTCATGGTCTCATGATCCTGTCGACGGCGGGTGTGCACGAAGCGAGCCATCGGGAGTGATCTGCACAAACCATTGCCACACATGAATTTACGGTGTTCGACGTGTCGACGGAGTCGCGTCCGGCGCCGCCCGTCGCACACCGCGACGCACCAGAACGGTGCAGTCGAGCCCGAATCATCGGGCTTCGCCCTCGATCCCGTACTGCCGGACCTTCCGCGTAAGCGTGTTCCGGTGGATGCCGAGAACCTCCGCGGCATCGCCCATATGTCCGTTTGCATGCGCCAGCACACGACGGATGTGGTCGGCCTCCACCGCCTCGAGCGACGTGTCCGGGGGATAGCCGGGCTCCCGGTCGTCGGGGCGGGCCGAGGCCCGCGGCGCCGCCGCGCCGAGCCGGAGCGCCCCACTCCGGATCACCGGCCCATTCGCCATGAGAACGGCGCGGTCCATCGCGTTGCGCAGCTCGCGCACGTTCCCGCGCCACAGCTGAGCCTCCAGGCGTTCGAGGGCCCGGGCCGAGAGGGCGCGGACGTCACGTCGGTGAAGGCGGGCGAAGCGGGCGGCGAAGTTCAGCGCAAGACGACGCACGTCCCCGCCCCGCATGCGCAGCGGCGGCAGGACGACGTCGACCACGGCGAGCCGATAGTAGAGATCCTCCCGGAACCGCCCCGCGTCGATCGCCCCGTGAAGGTCCTGGTTGGTGGCCGCCACGACCCGCACGTCCACGCGGCGAGCCGACTCGCCCCCGACGCGCTCGACGGTACGCTCCTCGAGCGCGCGGAGCAGCTTCGCCTGGAGCACCAGGCTCATGTCACCGATCTCGTCGAGGAAGAGCGTCCCCCCGTCGGCGCGCTCGAAGCGACCCCGCCGCTGGGCGACTGCGCCGGTGAAGGCCCCGCGCTCGTGTCCGAAGAGCTCGGACTCCAGGAGCGTCTCCGGGATCGCCGCGCAGTTCACCGCAACGAACGGGCCGTCGGACCGCCGGCTCCGCTCGTGGATCGCCCGGGCGACGACCTCCTTGCCGGTGCCCGACTCCCCGGTGATCAGGACGGTCGCGGTCGAGGGTGCCACGCGCGCGACCGTCCGGAAGACCTCGAGCATCCTGGGGCTCTCGCCCACGAGTGTGCCTTCGGGTTCTTCCGTGGTGAGCGGCACGTCCGGGCCCTCCTCCAGGAGCTCGCGCACCCGCCGGAGCAGGAGGTCGGGATCGACCGGCTCGCCGAGCACGCCAATCGCACCCACCCGCTCCCCCAGCAACACGGCGTCGAACGTCGTGCTCGGCGACGTGAGGAGGAGGGCTCCGGCCGCCGAGGTTTCCGCGATGCGCTCGACGACCGCCTCGTCAACGGCCGTCGCCCCGAGTGACACGACGGTCACGTCCCAACTCGCCGTGCTCAGCGCCGAAAAGAGCTCGGCGGCCGAGGCGACATGCCGCACGCGGACCCCGTTCGCCGTGTCCAGGTGAATGGGAGGCGCAGTCGCAGACTCGGCGGGAAGATGGAGGATGCTCGCCATGCACCATGATAGTGCACAAGTCATACATACTGCAATAATTAGATGCAGACACGATCGCGCAGAAGCGTGTCTTTCCTTTCAAATCGTTGGAAATAAAAGCCTTACGAGATGGCACACGGCTTGCCCTTTGGAGGGTCGATTTCAAACCCAACCCTTTCGATCCCACCCTTTGGAGGCACGACCATGACCCGATCCATTCGCCCGACGAGCCTGCGTTCGACCGCGCTCGTCCTCCTCCTCCCCGGACTCGCGCTCGGGCTCGTCGCATGCGACGACGCCACCGGCGTCGGCGACCCGGCCGAAGTCGCGGTGAATTTCCGTACGACCTCCACCGCGACGCCCACCTCTTCGTCCAGTGTCCCGGCGCGCACGGGCCCCTCGTGGGTCGCCGGTCCCCCGCTGTCCCTGGACGGCAGCAACGGGACCCTGGTCATCGAGGAGATCCGACTCGTCATCGCCGAAATCGAGCTCGACGGAGCGGACGACTTGTGCGAGGACGACTTCGACGACGATGACGACGGCTCGCGCGACGGCGACGACGACTGCGCGGACTTCGAGGCGGGACCGCGCTTCGTCGATCTGCCTCTCGACGGCTCCCCGGTGCAGGCCGTGCGGGGCCTGCTGCCTCCGGGGGTCTACGACGAGCTCGAATTCGAGATCGAGGACCTGGAAGACGACGAAGACGACGACGAGTGGGAGGAGATCCTGGCGCTCCGGCGCACGATTCTCGACGAGTTCCCGGACTGGCCCGAGAACGCCACGGCACTCGTGGTGGGCTCGTTCCAGCCCACCGGCGGCGCGGCACGCGACTTTCGCGTCTACCTCGAGGCGGAGATCGAGATCGAGATCGACCTGAATCCGCCTCTGGTCGTCTCGGAGGACGATGCGTCCCCCGCGCTCACGGTCGACATCCGTCCGGACCTCTGGTTCGTACGATCCGACGGGACGGTGCTGGACCTCTCCGCCTGGGACTACGACACGACGGGGCACACCCTGGAGTTCGAGGCAGAGCTCGAAGACGGCTTCGTGGACGTCGAGATCGACGACTGAAGCGGGGGCGACGCGGGGCTCCAGAGGAGCCCCGCGTCGTACGACCCGATCACTCACCCCTCCTCGCGAAGGGCGTCCGTCGGCTCGATACGCATCGCGCGCCGGCACGGTACCACCGAGGCGGCGAGGCACACCGTGGTCATCACGGTGAGGTGGCCCAGGACCATGGCGACTCCGGCCCACGTGGGTGATCGCGCGCTGGACGAGGTGGCCAACAGCAAAGAGAGAAAAACGGCGAACCCGAGGACGATTCCTCCAATGACCTGTCGGAGCGATCGGCGGAAGACGGACCACAGGATCTCGCGACCGCCGGCGCCCAGAGCCCGCCGTACGCCGATCTCCCGAGTGCGGCGGGAGACGGCGAAGGACATGACTGCGTAGATCCCGGCGTTCGAGAGCAGAAGGGCGATCGCGGCCGCGATCACCAACACCCGGAACCAGGAGTCGTAGGCGAGCAGGGTGTCGCTCCCCATGTTCTCGAGCGGTTGCACCTCGTGAAGCTCGAGCGTGGGATCGACCGACATGGCGATGGATCGGAGGGTCGACACGTACGCCTCGCGGTCGCCCGACACCTGCGCGGCGAGGTGGATCGCCTCCAGGCCTTCCTCGGGCAGTGGGTGGTAGATCCCGGCCCCGTCGGGCAGGTCCGGATCGAGGGTGAGGCCGATCTGTCGGACGACGCCGACGATCCGGTGCCAGGGCGCGTCCTCCTCATCGACAACCCGCGGCTCGGACGCATCCGCCGCCGACGTGGGGTAACGGATCCGGCGCCCGACGGCGTTGGCTCCGCCGAGGACGCGCTCGACGAACTCCTCGTTGACGACGACCACGCGCTCGTCGGCGGACGCGTCTTGCGGCATGAAGGTGCGGCCGGCGAGGACGGGCGTGCCCATCACCTCGAAGAAGTCGGTCGCCACGTCCACGTGCTCCACCCTGCGGCCGAGTACCGCCCGGCCTTCGAACTCCACGCCCTCGACCTCGATCGCGTCACGCGGATGCCACCCGCCCGGTAGCTGCTCGGCGAGCGTGACCGCTCCGACACGCGACTGCTCGCGAAGGCGATCTGCGAACGCGCGCACGGAGCGGTTGAAGCGGGCCATCTGCTCGCGTCGGGCCGCGTCGCCTGCCTCCCCGCGCTCCGTCGAGAGCCTGGTCTCGAGTCTCATGGTCAGGAAGCGCTCGACCGAGACCCCGGCGTCCGCGGTCCTGATGGTGTGCGTGTCGACGCCCACCCAGACGACGATCGGAGCGAAGAATACGGTGCCGGCGATCTGCATGACGATGATTGCGGACCAGACGCCCCCGAAGTTCAGGGCGGCGCCGCGTCCGGCCACCCGCTGCAGTCGCTGCTGCAGCCCGCCGCGCGTGACCTTCAGCGCGGGGGGAACGCCGGCTACCGCGGCGCCGATGACGGCGATCAGACCGGCCTGCACCATCGTCGACGTCGTCAGGCGGTCGCGAACCCAGAAGGGAAACGAGTCACCGTTCTGCTGCGTCAGAATCTCGACGACCCATTTCAAACCCACGTTGGCGGCCACCAAGCCCACCCCGGTCGCGACCAGCGCGAGAACCAGCGCTTCCACGAAGATCTGTCCGACGATCCTCCCGCGACCCGCTCCGAGGGCGCTCCGCACGACGATCTCCGCCTCTCTCGACGCGGTGCGCGCGAAGACGAGCAGTGCGACGTTGCCACACGCCAGGACGATCAGAGCCACCGCGAAGATGGCCACCATGCCGTACATCCCCACCGTGGCGACCTCCGACATGGTGGGCACGATCGGCGGCGGATACGGGCGCACGTCGGCCTCGACGTGCTCGTAGGTGGCGGGGTCGTCCGACGCGACCACCGCGATCACCCGACGCAGCTCCGCACGCGCCTCGTCGATGTGCACACCTTCGTTCAGACGGGCGAGCACGATGATGCCGGGTCCGGTGCCCGGCTCGTGCTCCGTGGCGCGGATCCGAAGGGGAACCCACGCGTCCATGACGGTCGGGAACGCGAATTCCGGGGGCATGACTCCGATGACCGTCGCCGGCTCTCCGCCGACGAGCACCGTTCGGCCGACGATGTCGCCCTCCCCGGCGAACACGCTCTGCCACGTCTCGTATCCGAGGAGCACGACCGGAGTCGCGTCCGGCGCCTCGTCCGAGTCCAGGATGGGGCGTCCCAGATGGGGCGGCGTGCGCGCCAGGGACAGCGCGGCGGCGGTAACCTCGGCGACCGTGCTCGGGACGGCTCCGTGCTCGCTGCTGCCCACGTTCGCCCCGAAGACGAGGAAGGCCCCGATCTCGTGGACCGACGTCAACTCGTCCCGCCAGATACCGAGCTCGTACGCGGTATTGGCGTGTCGTCGGTTCCGCTCCCGGTCCCAGAGCTGCAGCCACACGATCCGGTCGCCTTCGTCGACGTCGAAGGACGGTTGGAGGATGTCGGAAGCGAACTGCAGGGAGCCGGCGCCCGCGGCCACGGCGAAGGCGATCGCGACTCCGCCTACGAACGTCAGCCCGGGGTACTTCAGCAGCATACGCAGCCCGAGCTTGACGTCGACCCACGACGCGGAGAACGCTCCGCGGTGTACCAGGGCGTAGCCGACGTCCAGAGCTTCCAGGCACGTCGAGACGTACGCCCCGAGAGCTCCGCTGCGCGCGACCCGGAGTCGGTGCGCTTCCTCGAGGTCACCGAGGACGTCGGCTCGTCGATCGCGGCCGGCCAGAAGCCAGAGCAGCGCACGCGCCGGCAGAGGCGGCTTCATGAAACGCTCCCCAGCTCGGGGCCGAGGTCGCCCATCATCGCTTCGATCGCCGACGTAGTGTTGCGTAGAGCGACCATCCCGGCCATCCGAATCATCACGAGCCTGCGTGGCCGACCGCCTCGCTCGGGGCGCGGATCACCGAGCCGCGTCGTGATCAACCCCTTCCGCTCGAGGCGCTGAAGCGTGGTGTAGACGTTCGCCCGACGAACGCTTCGTCCGGTCCTTTCCGCGATGTCGGCCGCGATCGATACCGTGTAGGCGTCTTCGGGGCCGAGGCGGAGCGCAGCGAGCATGACGAGAAGCTCGAATTCGGCGAGGGAGTCGGTCGGCATCGGGCGGGCCCCAATAAGTCATATTGTGACTTATTACGACGGAGCCCCTGCCCGGCGCAAGGGGCGGGCGGGAAATGTCTGCCTCCTCGACGTCGAGCCGGTCGCCGAACGTCCTATACGTCCGAGTTACGCGGTCGAGCTCGTCACTCCGTCCGCAAGGCCTCCACCGGATCGATGCGCGCCGCGCGCCGCGCCGGCAGGTACGTCGCCGCGAGGGACACCGTGGCCAGAATCACGGCCGTTCCCGCGAAGGTGAGCGGGTCCGTGGCGGTGACACCGTAGAGCAGCGAGGCGAGGGCGCGACTCAGAGCCCATGACCCGATCAATCCGACGCCGAGTCCGATCCCGATCAGCACGGCCCCTTGCCCCACGACCCTCCGCAGCACCAGCGACGCGGGAGCGCCGAGGGCCATACGCACGCCGATCTCGGCCGTTCGGCGACTCACCACGTAGGCGATCACCCCGTAGATCCCGACCGTGCCGAGGAGGAGCGCGATCCCTGCCGCGATGCCCAGCAGGAGCACAGTGAACGAGGTGGCCTGCATGGAGTCCGAGACGATCGACTCGACCGTGCGCGGCAGGATGATCGGAATCCGCGGATCGATCGATCGCACCGCTTCGCGAGCCGGCTGCACGGCCGCGAGCGGGTCACCCGAGAGCTTCACGACGACATCCATCGACGTCGCGAGGTCCGGCGCTTCGGCCGTGCCACGCACGAGCGGCTCGTAGAGCATCGGCAGCGGATCGTCCTCGATCCCGTCGAAACGCACGTCTCCCGCGACTCCGACGATCTCCCACGCTTGCTCCCCACCCGCCCGCCGGATGCCGCGCCCGATCGGGCTCTCCCCCGGCCAGAGGGCGCGGGCGAGCGCCTGCGACACGACCACGCCGAGAAACTCGGTCGCCTGGTCGGACCACTCGAGCGAGCGGCCCTCGACGATCGGGATCGACATCGTCGCGAAGTAGCCCGGCGTCACTCGTCGATGCTCCACGATCGGGGCGAGCTCGTCCTCTCCGAAGGGGCGATCTGCCGGCTCCATCGGTGACGCCGACTTGGCCCCCGTCAGTGGCAGGCCGTTGATGGCGCCGACGAGCTCCGCTCCGGGGATCGCCGCGAGACGCTCCTCGAGCTGTCGGTGGAAGTCGATCGTCCGCTCCGGCGAGCCGTACTCGGCGGAGGGAAGCCCGACCTGGAAGCTGAGGAGCCCCTCGGTGTCGAAGCCCGGGTCGACACTCCGAAGGGCATGGAAGCTTCGGAGCATCAGGCCCGACCCCACCAGGAGGACCAGCGCCAGAGCAACCTGAGCCACCACGAGCACGCTTCGGGCCCGAAGCTGGGAACGCCCGCCGGTCGAGGAGCGGTTTCCGTCCTTCAGCTCGAGCGACAGGTCCCGGCGACCGTACCCGAGCGTCGGGACGACGCCGAAGAGGAGCCCGCTGACCAGGGAGATGACGGCCGTGAAGAGGAGGACGCTGCCGTCGATCCCGATGTCGAGCGCCTGCGGGAGCTCCGCCGGCACCATCGTCAGAAGACCCCGCACGCCGGACGATCCGAGGGCGAGCCCGAGGAGACCCGCGCCGGCGGCGAGGGTGACGGACTCGGTGAGGTACTGGCGTACCATGTCCGCTCGGCTGGCACCCATGGCCGTACGGACGGCCTGCTCCCGCATCCGCCCCTCGGCCCGTACGAGGAAGAGGTTCGCGACGTTGGCGCACGCGACGAGAAGAACGATCCCCACCGTACCCAGGAGCACCCAGAGCACGGGGCGGATGTCCTCGACGAAGACCTCCTTGAGCAGCTTCACGTCGGAGTCCAGTCCGGCCTCCTCCAGAGCTCCCTCCGGGAACTGGTCCGGGCTGCTCTCGGCGAAGCGCAACAACAGTTCGTGCATCTCCGTGTCGGCCATCTCGACGGTCGCACCCTCCGCCAGCCTCGCCGCACCGATGTAGCTGAAGGATCCGGCCTCGGCCGCGGTGCGATCGATCTGCATCGCCAGCCACGCTTCTTCGGACAAGATCGAGACGCCCGACGGCATGACGCCGACCACACGACGCATCACACCGTCGATGTCCAGGAGCTGCCCCAGTACCGACGGGTCGCGCCCGTAGCGTCGCTGCCACAGTCCTTCGGACAGGATGACGACCGGCTCGGCCCCGTGGACATCGTCGCCCTCGACGAAGGCGCGCCCCACGAGCGGTTGGCGCTGCAGCACCGTGAAGTACTCGTGCGTCGCGTACATGGCGGAGATCCGCTGGGGATCGCCGTCCCCGACGAGGTTTACGTTCGTTTCCGTGAAGACCGTTAGCGCCTCGATCGATCGCGCATGTTCACTGTAGTAGAGATAGCTCGCCTCCGAATGCGGAATCAGCGGGACGTTGATCCCCAGTCCCGGCGCCTCGTGGTTGTAGCTCACAAGTCGCTCGGAGTGGGGAAACGGAAGCGGGTTGAGGAGGACCCCGTCCACGACGCTGAAGATCGCGGTGTTCGCGCCGATCCCGACCGCAAGCGTGATCCCGGCGAGCGCCGTGAAGAAAGGCCTGCGGATCAGTCCGCGCACGGCCGTCCGGATATCTCGCGCCATCCCGTCCATCGTCCACCCTTCCGTTCTCAGATACCATGCGTCGGAGACCGCCCCCCACGCGTGTGCCATTCCCTGTCCGGAGACCGTCAGCTCGGCCCGCCACTCCCGAACCCACTCGGCGCGCTCGTCGTGCGGAACGAGCTGCGAAACGAGCCGGATCCACGCGTCCCTCAGGCCCATCACGCCTCCCCGGTCGGCGCCCCGGGCAGGTCGCCCAGGAGTCGCCGAGCCTCCGCGAGCTTCGCCTCGACTTGGGGCATCGCGGTGCGCCCCTCGCGCGTCAGGTGGTAGGTCCGACGGGCCGGCCGGCCCAGCGCGTGCGCCTCGTCGGCGTCCTCCCAGCTCGAGCGCAGCAGACCCGCCTTCTCGAGGCGGCGTAGCGCCGGATAGGCCGTCCCGCTGGGCAGCGCGCACGCCTCCATCACGTCGAAGCCGTACACATGCCCCGCCGCGACGGCGCGCATCACGAGCGCGGTCACCTGTGTCATCCGAACCGTCCCCACGCTGCCTCCGTCCTGCGTCGTTCTCCGTGTGCAGATTTCTACATAGCTATACGGAGCCGTGGCGGCCAGGTTTCGCGGAGTCGGTGACCGACCCCGATGCCTACGGCCGGAATCCGAGACTGAGCGCGCCGGGGCGCCGCGGGTCGGAGAAGCCGTAGAAGAGCTCGCCGTCGAAGAGCACCGTCTGGAGGCTGCCCATGGCGCGCGCCGGCCGAACGTCGTGACCCCGCTCCATCAGGATGCGAATGGCGTCCGGGCCGAATCCCGACTCCACCTCGAGACGGTCGGGCTGCCACTGGTGGTGGATCCGGGGACGAACCGTCGCATCCGCGATGTTCAGCTCGTGCCCGAGCACGTTCACGAGCAGCTGCAGGTTCGTCGTGATGATCCGGCTCCCCCCCGGACTCCCGGTCAGCAGGTACGGCACTTCGTCGCGCAGCACGATGATCGGGGTCATCGAGCTGACGGGCCGGCGTCCGGCGGCGATCTGATTGTCCGCGCTTCCCATCAGGCCGAAGGCGTCCGGGATGTCGGGTCGGAGCGTGAAGTTCCCCATGTTGTTGTTCATGAGGAATCCGGCTCCGTCGATGACCACGCCCGAGCCGTACGAGAACATCAGCGTGTAGGTGTTCACGACCGCATTGCCCTCGGAGTCCATGACGGAGTAGTGGGTCGTCTCCGGACTCTCGTACGCCGTCAGGTCTCCGGGCGCGATCTCGGCGGACGGCCGCGCCCGGGCCATGTCGATGCCGGCCGCGAGGTCGGCGGCGTACGCCTTGCTCGTGAGCTGGCTCATGGGCAGGTCGACGAAATCGGGGTCGCCGAGGTACTTCGACCGGTCGGCGTAGGCCAGCTTCATCGCCTCCGCCATGACGTGCATCGCGTCGGCGCTCCCGTAGCCCAGGTCGGCGATCGGGAACTGATCCAGGATGTTGAGCATCTGGACGATGTGCATGCCCCCCGAGCTGGGGGCCGACATCGCGCGCACGTCGAACCCCCGGTACGTCCCCGCAACCGGCTCACGCTCGACGACGCGGTATCCCGCCAGATCCTCACGGGTGATGATCCCGTTGTGGGCCTCCATGTCGGCGATGATCCGATCCGCGATCGCACCCCGATAGAAGGCGTTCGCCCCACCGTCGCGGAGCTGCTCCAGCGACCAGGCGAGATCGGGCTGACGGAGGATCTCGCCGACCTCGTACTCGGCGCCGTCCGGCTTGTAGAAGGCCGTCGCGGCCGCCGGATTCTGCGTGAGCCTCGCCTTGCTGGCGCGCAGGTTGTTCGCCAGGTCGTCCGTCACGACCACACCGTCGCGGGCCAGCCCGAGCGCGGGCTCGACGACTTCGGCCCACGACATCGTGCCGTACTCGCGGAGGATGTGGTCCAAGCCGGCAACGGTGCCGGGTACGCCAGACGATTTGTGGGAGAAGCGGTACTCGGCATCGTCGACATCGCCGTTCGGGCCGAAGTACATGTCGCGGTGCGCCCGCGCCGGAGCGGTCTCGCGGAAGTCGATCGCGACCGTCCTGTCCTCTTCGGCGAGGTGCACCAGCATGAAGCCACCCCCTCCGAGGTTCCCGGCCCTCGGCAAGGTCACGGCCAGGGCGAGCCCCACGGCGACCGCGGCGTCGATGGCGTTGCCACCCTGCCGGAGGATCTCCACACCGACCCTCGTCGCATCCGCGTTCTGGCTCGCCACCATCCCGTTGCGACCCACCACCGGGTGGTTGATCGCGTTGTACTCGTTGATCGGAGCGGCCTGGAGGGCCTGGGCCCGAGCGATCGCGGGGGTCGCCGCGAGGTGTGCCCAAAGGACCGTGAACGCGACCACGGTCGGCACACGCAGGTGGATTCTCTTCATCGATCGGAGCCAGAGCCGGAGGACATCGGGGGTGAGCGACAGCATAGCGGGTGAGAACGGGACGCGCTCTCCATCAGCTCGAGGGCCAGGCCCAGGGGACCGCAATGACCCGCCCGCCGTTCTGGTCGTCTCCCTTGCAGCTCACCAGAACCTCGGCGTACCCGGGCACGCGCCTCCGGAAGAAGGCGTGGAACGGGTCGATGCAATCGTCGGGGAGACGGAAGGCCGCGCTCCGCTGAAGAGCTCCCGTCAGGCTGTACTCCAGCACCCGGAACTCGTACTGGAAGGCGCCGTCCACGAAGCGCTCCGTATCGGTCCCCGTCATCAGGACCGAGGAACCGGTACTCACCACGTCGATGCCGACGGGCGCGAAGCCCAGTCGCGGTGACAGGCGGGTCACGCCGCCCTGACCGTCCCAGCGGAACGTGTAGATTCCGCCGAAGGTCGACGTTCGGAAGGAGCTCATCCCACAGACGCCGGTCGCGTCGTCGCAACGCAGGCGACGCGGAGCGATGATCGAGGTGAAGTCGGGTACGATCGTGCGCACCGCCACCCCGTTCTCCAGGCGGACGACGTTCAGATCCCCGAAGGTGTTGTCGTCGATCGTGAGGACGAGCATCGGGTTGTCCTCGTCGAAGCCGTTGGGTCCGATCCAGAGCGAGATCGGTCGATCGTCCCCGAAGATGCTCACACCGTTCTGTACGAAGGCCTCGGCCAGCTCGGGCACGACCTCCCACCCCCCCGCCCCGTCCGACTGGACGAAGAGGATGTTGCGCTCCTCGAACTGAGCGAAGGCGAACTGCTCGTC
>JANQME010000119.1 GCA_028280205.1 Longimicrobiales bacterium | reverse complement strand
CTTCATCGTCCCGTTCATGTTCGTGTACGGGCCCGAGCTGCTCATGGTCGGTTCGCCCGTTCGGATCCTCCTCGCGACGAGCACCGCGCTGATCGGCGTGATCACGCTCGCCGCCGGGGGCGTCGGTTTCGCACGCGTCAAGCTGGAAGGCTGGGAGCGTGCGCTCGCCCTGCTGGCCGCCTTCCTGCTCGTCTATCCCGGCCTCCTCTCGGACGCCGTCGGGCTGGTGGGTGTAGCGCTCGTCTTCTTCCGCAGCGAGGCACAGATCGCGGTGACGTGGACCCGCTGGGCCGGAGCCGCTCTCGCCGCGGGCGTGGTGACGGGATTCGTACTGCTCTCGCCGCCTTCGGCCCCGACCGTGGACGATCCGAACGGGATGGCGGCTGCGCCCGCGCAGCCCTCGGGCGGGCGGGGCGCCCGGGAGTTCATGTCGCTGGGCACCGCGGGGACGGGCGGGATCTACTACCCGCTCGGAGGCGCGATCGCGAGTCGCCTGTCGATTGCGGATTCGGTGCGGCAGTACACCGCGGAGGTGAGCGGGGGCTCGGTCGAAAACGTGAATCGCGTCGGCGCCGGCCAGATGGATCTCGCCATGGCGTTCGCGTCCACGATCTATCAGGCGTACCACGGCGAGGGCGACGTCACCCGGCCCCTTTCGGAGCTGCGCATGATCGCGCCGCTGTACGCCAACGTGACGCACATTCTCGTCCCGGCGTCCTCGCCGGTGCGCTCGGTCGCCGACTTCGCGGGTCGGCGTGTGTCGGTCGGCGCGGCCGGTTCCGGGACGGAACAGCTCGCCCGGCACGTTCTGTCGGCCCACGGTCTGAGCTACGAGGACCTGGAGCCACGCTACCTCTCCTTCGCCGAGTCGTCGGCGGCGCTGCGCGACGGATCGATCGACGCGGCGATCATCTCCGTCGGCTACCCCGCGGCGGCGGTGCTGGAGGCCTCGACCACGGCCGACATGCGGCTGCTGGGAATCGAGTCGTCGGTGCTCGAGGCGATGTTCGACGAGCACCCCTACTACTCGGTCGGTCTCATCCCGGCCGGGGCGTATCGGGGCGTGGAGGAGGACGTGACGACCCTCGCGGTGATGAACTGGGTCTTCGCGCTCGAGGCACTCGACGGGGGCGTCGTCACCACCCTTCTCAACATCTTCGCCGACGATCGTGTCTCCCTTGAGCAGGTCCACGACATGGCGCGGCAGATCGATCTGACGCTGCTCGCTCGTCCGCCGATCCCGCTCCACCCCGCCGCGCAGCGCTGGCTCGCTCAGCGCTGACCTTCTCAACGAAGCTGTTCCCGAGGGGCTCGACACCGACGAGGTGTCCTCCTTCGGGTAAACATATGTTCCCGCCTTGCACCCACTCTCTGCCTCGTTCCTGATCGTCGCCCTCGGGTCGGCCCTCGCGGCCGCCCCCCTTGCGGGACAATCGAAGAACGAAGACATCACGCTCGAGCCCGCGACCGACGTGGGAGAGCGGATCTCGACGGTGCGCGAGGCCCCGGCCCGCCGACTTCCGCTCGACTCGTCGCGCGACCTGGGCGAGATCCGGATCGACGGCTTCGCCGACGAACCCGACTGGATCGCGGCCCGCGTCTTCCGCGGCTTCACCCAGCGCGACCCCGTGGAGGGCGGCCCCGCCGAGCAGGACACGGAGGTTCGCGTCCTCTTCGGCGACGACGCGATCTGGATCGCGGCGCGCATGTACGACGACACCCCGGAGCTCATCGACCGACGACTCACGCGGCGAGACAACCAGGGCAACTTCGATCAGTTCAGCGTCCACTTCGACCCGAATCTCGACGGGTTGACCGGCTACTCCTTCCGCGTCAGCGCGGCCAACGTGCAGGGTGACACGTACTTCTTCGCGGACGACCAGATGGACGGCGCGTGGGACGCTGTCTGGATCTCCGCGGTCACCGTCGACGACCAGGGGTGGCTGGCGGAGATGCGGATCCCGCTCTCGCAGATCCGCTATGAGGCGTCCGACGATCCGCAGACGTGGGGGATCAACTTCCACCGGTTCCGCACCTCCAACAACGAGCGGAGCTTCTGGTCGCTCGTCTCCCGCACGCGACAGGGCCGCGTCAGCCAGATGGGACGGCTCGAAGAGGTTCAGCTCTCCCGGCCGGCGCGACGCCTGGAGATCCTGCCGTACGCGTTGAGCAGCGTGCAGAACGGTCCGGCGGATCCCGGCGACCCCTTCTTCGACGGCCAGGCGACGAGCAGCCGCATCGGGATGGACCTCAGCTACGGGCTGGGAGCGGCCTTCACGCTCGACGCCACGATCAACCCCGACTTCGGTCAGGTCGAGGCGGACCCGGCCGTGATCAACCTCTCGGCCTTCGAGGTCTTCTTCCCGGAGCAGCGCCCCTTCTTCGTCGAGGATGCCCGTGTCTTCGACTTCCGGCTGTCGGGCCGGCAGAACAGCCTGTTCTACAGCCGGCGCATCGGCCGGTCACCGCAGGGCGACCTTCCCGGGGACCCCGACTTCGAGACCTCGCCGAACAACGCCACGATCCTCGGCGCCGCGAAGCTCGCGGGGCGCACGTCCAGCGGGCTGTCCGTGGGCGCCCTCGCCGCGGTGACGGGCGACGAGTTCGCGGAGGGGTCGTACCAGGGGAATCGGGAGCGCCACCTGGTCGAGCCGCGCACGGGCTACGGCGCGTTCAGCGTCGGCCAGGACTTCAACGAAGGGACGACACAGCTCCGAGGCCTCGGAGCCTTCATGAAGCGGGACCTTCCGGGCGACGGCTCGTTCGACTGGCTCACGTCGAGCGCGATCAACGCCGGGCTCCGCTTCGAGCACCAGTGGAGCGACCGCACATGGGCCCTCTCGGGCTTCTTCGCCGGCAGCCACGTGCGCGGAAGCGAGGAAGCGATGGTGCGGGTGCAGGAGTCGTCGGTCCACCTGCTTCAGCGTCCGGACGCGACGCGCTTCTCCGTAGACCCCGACGCGACGTCGCTCTCGGGCCGGGACTGGCGGCTTCAGCTCGACAAGCGCAACGGGCGCCACTGGACGGGCGGGGTGTGGATCGCAGAGGTCTCCGACGTCTTCGCCGTGAACGACATCGGCTTCTCGACGAACGCCGAGCGCCTCGACGCGGGCTTCCGGATCGGGTACCGCGAGATCCAGCCGAACAGCCTGTTCCGCAACTACGAGATCAACTTCTTCAACTGGCACAACTGGAGCCACGAGGCGCTCGACGACATGTGGTCGCTCGATTCGTGGCACAACGCGCGCACCGGAGGCAACTACGTGGTGCGGGCGAACGCCGAGCTCCTGAACTGGTGGCAGGTGCAGGGCAGCCTGAACTACGGCCCGCAGCAGATGAGCCGGGATCAGACGCGCGGGGGTCCGATGATGGTCGGCCCGGCGTCGCTGCGCGGCGACCTCAACGTGAACACCGATCGTCGCAAGCCGTTCAACATGAGCGCCGGCTTCGACTGGAGTCGGGACCAGATCGGAGGCGGGCGCAGCAACGCCGTGAGCGTCGGCATGGAGGTGCGGCCTTCGGACGGCCTCTCCCTGTCGGTCCGGCCTCGCTTTCAGGTCGAGCGCTCGTCGGACCAGTACGTGCTGCAGACGACGACGCTGCCGTACCAGCCGACGTTCGGCGGCCGCTACTTCTTCTCCGATCTCGACCGGACGACGTTCTCGATGGAGACGCGGGTCGACTGGACGTTCAGCCCCACGCTTTCGCTCCAGCTCTTCGCCCAGCCGCTCCTCTCCTCGGGCGACTACCTGGGCTACAAGCAGCTCGAGCGTTCGCAGTCCTTCGACTTCATCGACTTCGCTCCCGGAACGGCCGACGAACGGTCCGACGGCGTGTACTGCGACGGCGGCACGATCTGCGAGCTGGATGGCGAGCAGCACGTCGACCTCGACGGCGACGGACGGGCCGACTACTCCTTCTCCGACCGCGACTTCAACGTGCGCTCGCTCATCGGCAACGCCGTCCTCCGCTGGGAGTATCGGCCCGGTTCGACGATCTTTTTCGTCTGGCAGCGCAACCAGTTCCTGCGCTCGTCGGTTGGCGACTTCCGCTTCGGCCGGGATGTGGACGCCCTGTTCGGCGCGCCCGCCGAGAATCGGTTCATCGTGAAGGTGAACTACTGGCTGGGGCTCTGACCCGCCTCCAGCGGCCGTTCCGGCCGATGTGCCGCCCGGACCGAGCCACCAGCCAGCCGAAACCAGGTCCCCCTCGCTGAGGTCCACGTTCCGGGGCACCTTTCCGGGATGCGTGCCGCCCCCCTCCTCCACACCTGTCTCCTCGTCCTCTCCGCGCTGGGCGGTTGCCGCGACGCGGGCGTGCGTGCGCTCGACGAGCTTCGGGTCGTGGACAGCGTCTACGTCGATCCGGAGACCGACCGCCCCTACACGGGCCGCATCGAGCGTCGCTTCGAGGCGGACAGCACCTCGGTCCAGATCGCGGCGCGGCTGCGGGACGGCGTGTGGGACGGTGAGATGACGGTGTACCATCCGAACGGTCGAATCCGCTACATGGGCTCGTTCCGCGGCGGCGACCGGTGTGGTCCGTGGATCGAGAACGCGGACTCCGTGTCGGACCTCGGCGCCTTCGAGGATCTGGTGCGCGAGATCGAGAGCATGGGCCTCTACCCACCCTGTGACGATGCGTCCTGAGGGGGACGGCACATTGGGCACCGTACGGGCCGCCGCGCCGCCGCCGGAGCGTTCGCCGCTCTCGTGCCGGCGAGAGGACTTCCACCTCCCGGGCGACTACCACTACCTGAACTGCGCGTACATGGGCCCGTTGCCCCGGGTGGCCGAGGAGGCCGGGATCGCCGCGATCCGGGCGAAGCGCATGCCGACCGACATCGTCCCGCCGGACGCGTTCTGGGAGACCGACGGGCTGCGGGAGCGCTTCGCCCGCCTCGTGAACGCTCCGAACCCCCGACGCGTGGCGATCCAGCCCGGGGTGTCGTACGCGGTGGCTACGGCGGCCCGGAATCTGCCGGTGAGCGCGGGCGACTCGATCGTGCTCACCCACGAGCAGTTCCCCGGCAACGTGTACGCGTGGCGGAGGCTCGCCGCCGAGCGGGGCGCCGAGCTTCGAGCCGTGGGGCCCGGAGACGGTCCGGGGCGGGGGCGCCGCTGGAACGAGAGGCTCCTGGAAGCGATCGACGCGCGCACGGCCGTGGTCTCCGTGCCGAACGTGCACTGGACGGACGGCACCCGCTTCGACCTCGAGGCGCTCGCCGAGCGGTGCCGGGACGTCGACGCGGCCCTGGTGCTCGACGCCACCCAGTCGGTGGGGGCCCTCCCGATCGACGTCACCCGGCTGCGTCCGGACGTGCTGGTGTCGGCCACGTACAAGTGGCTTCTCGGACCCTACACCCTCGCGCTCACCTACTTCGGGCCGCGCTTCGACGACGGCGTGCCGCTCGAGGAGACGTGGATCGCGCGCGAGCGCAGCGACGACTTCCAGAACCTCGTCGACTATCAGGACGCGTACGCGCCGTGTGCCGTGCGCTACGACATGGCGGAGCGGTCCAACTTCTTCCTCGCGCCGATCGCGGCCGCGGCGCTCGACATGATCCTCGAGTGGTCGCCCGAACGCATCCAGGCGTATTGCCGGTCACTCACCGCGGACTTCCTCACCGAGGTCGGCGAGCTCGGCTACTCGGTGGAAGACGAGGCCTGGCGAGGTGCCCACCTCTTCGGCCTGCGCATGCCGGCCTCGGTCGAGCTGGGGCCGCTCCGGGACCGGCTCGCCGAGCGCCGCGTCTTCGCCTCTCTGCGCGGAAGCGCGCTACGGCTCTCACCGAACGTCTACAACGACCCGGCGGATCTCGCCGTGCTCCACGAGGTGCTCGTCGAGGCGGTTCGCTGATCGTGGAGGCGGCCGGCTGATCGCGGAGGCGGTGGGCCCATGCCCCGCCGCCGGGATTCGTCAGTGCCCGCGGACCCCGAAGACGATGCTCGCCTGCTCGCCGACCGCGATGCCGTTCTCCTCGAACCACCCCTGACGGACCTCGAGTGCGAACATCGACGGCTCGCGGCTCGGGTAGGACTCGGTGACGAGCGGCTCCATCGCGATGATGTCCACGATCCGGTACGACGGGTTCATGTATGCGATGTCGAGCGGCACGTAGGTGTTCGCCATCCAGAAGGCGCGCGGCTGGTTGTCCTGGAAGACGAAGAGCATGCCCGTACCGTCGGGAACATCGTCGCGGTACATGAGCCCCTCGGCGCGCTCGTCGGCCGTGGCGGCGACCTCGGCGAGCACGGTGTCCGCGCCGAAGATCACCCAGGCGTAACCGGCCGGGGGAAGGGTTCCGGCGTCAGGTGTTTCCGCTGCCGCGCCCTCGGTCCGGGCGTCGGCGGGCCCGGCTTCGGAGGCGCCGGCGCGGGCCGCGTCGGCCGGGGTGCACGACGCCACCAGAAGCACGACCGCCGGAAGCGCCGACAGGGCGCGAAGAAACGCGCTGCGGGCCTTGTGACAACGATCACGAAGTTGCATCCGAAGGCTCCCACTCCCCTCGGGTCGTGTGTACCTTTCGCAGCCGGAAACAGCCAGCTCGAGACTTGAGATAGTACCTGAACCGACACGGAGTTCCAGGGCCCGCGACCCGGAGACGTTCCCGGGGGCCATGCGGGCCCAGACTCATGATCGACTCGACACTCCTCGACATTCTCGTCTGTCCCGAAACGAAGCAGTCGCTTCGCGTTGCGGACGCCGTCCTGCTGCGGAAGGTCAATGCGGCCATCGAGTCGGGCTCGGTCAGCAATCGGGCCGGCGACCTCGTTTCCGAGGCTCTCGTCGAAGCGCTCGTCCGCGAGGACGGCACTGTCCTGTACCCCGTGCGCGACGACATCCCGATCATGCTGATCGGCGAGTCGATTCCACTACCCGCGTCCGCATGATGGCACGACTCTCCGTCCTTCGCAGGAGCGCGCCGCTCCTCCTCGTCTTCGGTGCCGTCGCGTGCGACCCGACGCCCCCGCCCGTGGGCATGGTCCGGGGCGCGGAGCTCTATGAAACATGCGTTCCCTGCCACGGCGTGAACGGCGACGGCAAGGAGGAGGTCGCGGCGCCGGCGATCGCCGGGCTGCCGCAGTGGTACGTCGAAGAGCAGTTGCGCGGATATCAGGTCGGATACCGCGGGGACCACGCGAGCGCGCTGCCCGCGCTGCGCATGCGGCCGATGGCGCTCTCGCTCACGCGCGAAGGCGACATCGAGTCCGTGGCGCAGTACGTGGCCGCGATGGAGTCCGTCTACCCGGCGAGCACGCTGCACGGGAACGCGGGCGCGGGGGCGATGGCGTATCAGGTGTGCGTCGCCTGCCACGGCCAGGACGGCCTCGGCAACCCGGACCTCCACGCGCCGCCGATCGTGCAGCTCAACGACTGGTACCTCCTCAACCAGCTCCGGTACTTCAAGTCCGGGGCGCGCGGCGCGGACCCCGGGGACGTCTGGGGCGCCACGATGCGCGCCAACGCCCTCGTGCTCTCCGACCAGGCGATGCAGGACGTCATCGCCTACGTCCAGACGCTCCGGTAGGGAGAAGGCGACATGGCCGACAACGCAGTGACCACCCCGACCCCCGCCGGCGTGCCGGCCGCGCCGTCGGACGATGAGAACGAGGCGGTCCTCGACGCGCGGAAGACCTTCGTGATCACCGTGGTGGGCGCGGTCCTGTTCTGCGCCGCGGCGCTCGCGATCATCTTCGGATGGGGGCTCTAGCGTACGATGGGCATCATCACGCAAGCCTCGACTTACGCCGCCGCCATCGACGGCGTCATCGTCCTGATCGCGGTCCTGACCGGCTTCTGGTTCATCGCCGCCGAGGGGGTCCTCTTCTGGCTCCTGTGGAAGTTCCGGGCGAAGCCGGGCCAGAAGTCGCAGTACCTCGTCGGGAAGGAGAAGCACGTCAAGCGCTGGATCACGATCCCGCACGCACTCGTGCTCGTATGCGACATCTTCATCATCGTGGGCGCGGTGCGCGTCTGGTACGACGTGAAGCAGCAGCTTCCCGAACCCGACTCCACGATCCGCATCATCGGCCAGCAGTGGGCGTGGACCTTCCAGCACCCCGGCGCCGACAACGTTCTCGACACGGACGACGACATCTACACGGTCGAGGATCTGCACGTCGAGGTGGACAAGGTCTACCACTTCAAGCTGGAGTCGCTCGACGTCGTGCACGACTTCTCGGTCCCGGTCTTCCGCATCAAGCAGGACGCCGTTCCGGGGCGCTCCATCACGGGGTGGTTCGAGGCGACGCAGACCGGTGAGTTCGACATCCAGTGCGCGGAGATCTGCGGGATCGGCCACGGGATCATGGCCGGCCGGATCCACATCGAGGACGTGAGCGCCCACGCCGCGTGGATCTCGTCCGCCTCGGCAGCGACCAGCCCCTA
>JANQME010000148.1 GCA_028280205.1 Longimicrobiales bacterium | reverse complement strand
TCCTCGAACTCCTCCCGGAAGCCCGCGGGGTAGGGCGCCAGCAGGAGCCGACGCAGGCGCGGCGAGATCACGCGGGCCTCGGCGCCACCGCCCGCGCGGCGGCAAGATCCGCCTCGAGCCGCTCGATCTCGTCGGTGAGCGCCTCGTGGCCGAGCTTCGTGATGGCGTAGAAGCGCCACCGAGAGCCCGGCTCGACGTCGTCGTCGGTCTCCGGCGCCGCGACCTCCTCGATGAGACCGTCGCGCTGCATCCGGCGCAGCCCCGAGTAGAGCGTGCCTGCGCCGAGTCGGACCGCACCGTCGGTGCGCTCCTCGACGAGCCGTTTGATGTGGTATCCGTGCGCGGGCTCGTCGGCGAGCGTCACCAGGATGTGGAAGGTGGCCGGCGTGAGCGGCTTCGGCGCGGACCCGTTGGACGGCATCGTCTTCTCCCCGTGGGTACATCCGACGTCCGGAGTCGGGTCCGGATCATCGATCGTCGATTATCGACAGTCGATTATCGTTGGTCGATGACGCGCACGCAACCCGCGCCCGGTCGTTACCCTCAAGGTCCATGACGCCCGAACCGAACCGATCCCCGCTCCGCCGCGCCCTCATCCTCGCCGCGCTCATGATCGCGGGGGAGTCGGTCTTCCTCCTGCCGTTCGTCCTGGCGCGGGTCTTCCGGCCGACCTTCCTAGACGTCTTCGGGATCACGAACCTCGAGCTCGGGACGGCGTTCTCCGCGTACGGCGTGGTGGCGATGGTCGCCTACTTCGCCGGCGGACCCCTGGCCGACCGCTACTCGGCGCGCAGGCTCATGACCGTCGCGCTCGCCTCCACGGCCGCCGCGGGTGCGCTCCTCGCCGGGGTGCCCTCGCCCGCCACGATGAACGTGCTCTGGGCGTGGTGGGGGATGACCTCGATCCTCCTCTTCTGGGCCGCCCTCCTCCGGGCGACGCGCGAGTGGGGCGGAGACGACGCGCAGGGTCGCGCCTACGGACTCCTCGACGGAGGGCGAGGGCTCCTGGCGGCGGTGATCGCGTCGCTCTCCGTCGTCGTCTTCTCCATCGTCCTGCCCGGTGACGCCGAGACCGCCACCCTCGCGGAGCGGGCGCAGGCGTTCCGAGCGGTGATCTGGGTCTTCACTGGGATGACCGCGCTGGCCGGTGTGCTCGTGTGGCTCGTCGTGCCCGACAACGATCCGGCGGCGGCGAGGGAGGGACACCGGAAGCGCTCGGTGGGCGGCATGGCCGCGGCCGCCCGCATGCCGACCGTGTGGCTGCACGCCGTGATCGTGGTATGCGCCTACTCGGGCTACAAGGCGAGCGACGACTTCTCGCTCCTCGCCCGGGACGTGCTCGGGTACGACGACGTGCAGGCGTCGAGCATCGGCACCCTCTCCTTCTGGGTGCGCGCCGCGTCGGCGGTGGGCGCGGGGTACCTCGCAGACCGCATCGACCCCACACGGGTGATCCTGCTCGGCTTCGGCCTCCTCACGGGCGGAAGCCTCCTCATCGCGAGCGGCTGGCTTCCGCCGTCGGTCCCCTGGATGATGATCATGACGATCGTCGCGACGAGCGTGGGCATCTACGCCCTGCGGGGCGTGTACTTCGCCCTGCTCGCCGAGGGCGGTGTCCCGCTCGCCTTCACGGGGAGCGCGATCGGGCTCGTCTCCTTCGTGGGCTTCACACCCGACGTCTTCATGGGCCCGCTCATGGGGGTGCTCCTCGACGGATCGCCCGGAGCGCTCGGGCACCGGCACGTCTTTCTCGCGGTCGCGGGCTTCGGTCTCGTGGGTGCCGCGGCGACCGTCGCCTTCCGGCGGCTGGCGCCCGAGCCGGCCGCCACTCACCCGACCCGGAGCGACTCCACGGGATCGAGGCGCGAAGCGCGGCGGGCGGGCAGGTAGCTCGCGGCCGCTCCCACGAGCAGCATGGCCACCGCCACGGCGGCGAACGTCGCCGGATCGGCGGGCTGCACGTCGAAGAGCAGGCTCCCGAGCGTGCGGGACGCGGCCCCGGCCACGACGAGCCCGAACACGACCCCGGCCGCGACGACACGAAGGCCCTGCACGACGACCATCCGACGTACGCGCGCGCCTTCCGCGCCGAGCGCCATGCGCACGCCGATCTCGCGCGTCCGCTCCGCCACGACGTACGAGAGGACGCCGTAGAGGCCGACGGCGCCCAGCAGGAGCGCCATGACCGAGGCGATCCCCATGGCGAGCATCGTGAACGACACCGCGACCATGGAGTTCGCCGCAAGACCCTCCATGGTGTAGACGCGGTACATGGGCGCCGAGGGGGCGGCCTCGCGCGCGAGAGTGCGGACCTCGGGTGCGATCTCCTCGGCGCGCGCGGTCTTGAGAACGTAGCCGGGCGAGGAGAGGCTCCAGTCCTCTACGTCCTGCCCGACGAGCGGGAGGTAGGCCATGGGGCGCGCCTGCGAACGGAAGTCGCTCTGCATCACGTCCTCGACGACGCCCACCACCGTCTCCCACGTCTCGCGTGCCGGCCAGCGGATGCGTCGGCCGATCGGGTCCTGGCCCGGCCAGAGCAGCTCCGCGGCGCTCGCGCTGATGATCACCGAGCCCGGGTTGTCGAGGTGCTCGCCCGGCTCGAAGACGCGGCCGGCCAGCACGGAAATCCCCATCGCCCGGAAGTAGTCCCCCGCCGCCCACGTGGTGGAGAGCCTTGGTGCAGCGTCCTCCTCACCGGTCATCGTCTCGGTCAGGACGGGCCCGGTGCTCAAGCCTTCGTCGAGGGGAACGTTTTCCACGATCCCGACGCGCTCGACGCCGGGCAGCGCTCGGAGGCGCTCCATGAACTCCAGATGGAAGCGCGCCATCGCGAGCCCGTCGTCCATCCCGGGCTCGTCTTCGATCGCGATCTGGAACGTGAAGACGTCCTCGACGTCGTAGCCCGGGTCCACCGCCCGCAGCGCGAGGAAGCTGCGCATCAGCAGTCCCGAGCCGACCAGCAGCGTGAGCGCGAGTGCGGTCTGGAGCATGACCAGCGCATCCCGACCGCGGTGACGCCCGCGGATCGAGCCGCGCGCCTCCGAGCGAAGCGCCGCGGTGCCCGAGGCGACCGCTCGAAGCGCGGGGGGCAGACCGCACAGCAGAGCGACCGCGGCACACAGGACCACCGTGAACACGAGGGTCCCGCCCGTAAGCTCGGCGTCCCCGAGTCGGGGAACGGCGCCCGGCGCGGCGCGCACCAGCGCGGGCAG
>JANQME010000010.1 GCA_028280205.1 Longimicrobiales bacterium | reverse complement strand
TTCGCCCACCTCGGTGGCGCCGTGGTCGGCTTCCTCTTCCTGCGCTGGTGGGACTGGAGGCGGGGCGCGGCCAAGCGTGAGTTCCAGCGCCGCATGGACCCGTCGGGTGGGGGGTCGGGCTTCGTGGGCGAGCGCGTCGCCGTGGCCCGGTGGAAGGGAATCTCGATCGAGTCGCTCCATGAGCTGAACCGCGAGGAAGTCACGCGCCTCCTGGCGAAGGTGAAGTCCGGCGGTGCGAGCAGCCTGACCTCGGCCGAGCGGGCCTTCCTCGACCGGATGGCGGCGCGGTAGCCGCCCGCGATGCCTCGACGGTCAGCGATGGACGAGCGGACGGCTCGCACGGCCGATCCCGCCGCCGGGCGCGAGGTCGGTCGCGGTGGCGAGCGCCTCTCCCGGCGCGAGACGCCGCTGGATCTGACGCCCGAGGAGTTCGTCGAGATCGGGCATCGCCTCGTCGACGACGTCGCCGAGCTCCTCGCCGGACTGCGCACCCGCCCGCTCACACGGGGTGAGACCCCGGCAGAGATCCGGGCCCTGCTCGATGCGGACGCGCCCCTTCCCGAAGAGGGGATGGAGGCGGGTCCGCTCCTCCAGCACGCCACCGAGCTCCTCGTCGAGCACTCGCTCTACAACGCGCACCCCCGCTTCTTCGGGTACATCACGGCGGGCCCCGCTCCGATCGGGATCCTCGGCGACCTGCTCGCCTCGGCCGTCAATCCGAACCTGGGCGCCTGGACCCTCTCGCCGATGGCGAGCGAGATGGAGCAGCAGGCCGTGCGCTGGATCGCGGAGCTCGTCGGCTTCCCCTCCGGCGGAGATGGGGTGCTCACGAGCGGTGGAAACGTGGCGAACATGCTCGGCTTCTTCGCCGGTCGGGTGACGCGTTCCGGCTGGGACGTGCGCGAGCGGGGGATGAGGGCGCCGGACGCGACGTCACTGCGGGCATACGCCTCCCGCGGGACGCATACCTGGATCCAGAAGGCGGCGGATCTCTCCGGCCTCGGCGTCGATTCGATCCGCTGGATCGAGACCGACGCGACGGAGCGCATGCGCGTGGATGCGTTGCGGGACGCCATCGAGGAGGACGAAACCGCCGGGCACCGCCCCTTCCTGGTGGTGGGAACGGGCGGGTCGGTGTCGACGGGTGCGGTCGATCCGCTGGCCGAGCTGCGCGGCGTCTGCGACGAGCACGACCTCTGGTTCCACGTGGACGGAGCGTACGGCGCGTTCGCTGCGGCCGCACCCAACGCACCGGACGACCTCCGCGATCTTGCGCTCGCGGACTCTGTGGCCCTCGATCCGCACAAGTGGCTGTACGCGCCGCTCGAGGCGGGATGCACACTGGTGCGCGACCCGTCGGCGCTCCTGGCAGCCTTCTCCTATCGGCCGGACTACTACCACTTCGACCAGGAAGAGGCGAAGAACTTCTTCGAGCGCGGCGTCCAGAACTCGCGCGGATTCCGTGCGCTCAAGGTGTGGCTTCAGCTCCGTCAGGCCGGCCGGGCCGGGTACGCGCGCATGATCGCCGACGACATCGAGCTCGCGCGCCGCTTCCACGAGCTGGCGGACAAGCATCCCCTGCTGGAGCCGATCGGACACGCGCTCAGCATCACGACCTACCGCTTCGTTCCGGCCGATCTGGTCGGGCGCACGTCGGAGCCGGAGGTCGGGGCGTACCTCGACGAGCTCAACCGCGAGATCCAGAGCCGGATGGAGCGCGGGGGCGACGCCTTCGTCTCGAACGCCGTGCTCGCCGGCCGTTACGTCCTGCGCATGTGCATCGTGAACTTCCGCACCACGCTCGAGGACGTCGAGCGGCTCGCCGAGATCACGGTCGCGCTCGGCGAGGAGGCGGACACGATGCTCCGTCCCGCCGAGCTGCGCCCCGCGGCCGTGGGGTAACCACCGGCTCGGCCGGTCGTCAGTTGCCGCGGTTCGTCTGCGGCGGAGTGATCATGATGTGCGCGCCCGCGGTGCCGGGGAACATGAGCCAGGGCGCGCCCGGCCCGGTCGGGGCCGTCGGGAGGCCGGTCTCCTCGGGCGTTGCCCACGGGGTGTAGATGACCCAGCGGAGGAAGGAGTTGGTCACCGTCCCCGACGCCGCGTCGAAGCCGTCGCCGGTCATGACGTAGAGCGTCGCCGGTTCCTCCGGCATCGAGAGTGTGCCGGCATCGGCCTCGGCCCAGCGGCGGCGTGCGAGCTCGCCCGAGTCGGTTACGCCCTCGGCGCGCAGCTCCCGTCCCCGTGCCATGAAGGGATCGAGCGAGTCGTGGTAGCACGCGACGCTCCACCCCTCGCGGTTCGGGTCGTCCGCGAGGCAGATGATCCCGTTCGAACCGTCGCGCAGCGTCGTCATCGAGCCGTCCGCGGTGAAGCCGAACACCGTCGCGTCGGACTGCTGCTGCGGAGGCGCGGCCTGCACCGCCTGCGCGATCTGGACGTCGGGCGGCGGGGTCTGGGCGGAGAGCGCCGAGGGAAGCGCGGCCAGGAGGACCGGGAGCGTGGCCGCGCGCAACACCGCCGAAGCGCGCGCGCCGTTTGGTGCCTCGGGCGCGAAGGGAAAGCGAAGCATGGGTTAATGGATCCTCACTCGAAGGGTGCCGTCGTAACCGAAGGAATGCCGTCGTCCACTGTTGTACCGAAGTATGGACCTGCTCGGACCGTCGGGCTACGGGTGCGCGGACCTTGCCCCGGCCGGGAGGGAGCCCGCTCTTGCCGTCGTTACCCGATCGACCCAGAGTCGTAGCACCTCGCTCCGGGCCTGCTCCCGAGAAGGACGGACACCATGAAGCCGACGCCTTGCTGGATCCTCGCCTTCGTTCTCGTCGGAGTGGGAAGCTGCGGGTCGGAGGACGAGGCCGTGGTGGACGAGCCGACGTTCGTCGCCGACGGCTCGGACGAGTCGCTCGTTGCGCGGGCCGCGCTCTTCGAGCTCGACACGGAGTACGAGCCGCCGCCCGGCGAGCCGCTCCACCACCAGACGGCCGGATTCGCGAAGATCCTCTGCTCCGCCGTCTTCATCACCGGCCTGGACGCGGCCGACGCGGCGGAGAACGTCGGCGGCTTCATCTCGCCGTTCGACGAGCGGAGCCACGTGGTCGACACCGTCGTGGACTACGAGCGGCGGTCGGTCTCGCTCACCCTCCCCGACGGTGTGACGCGCAGCGCTAAGCGGTACGGGAGTCAGGGGTGCGTCCCGCATCCGATCGGGGAAGATTCCGTCCACTTCACCCCGAGCACCGTCGAGCCCGAGCTGCCTCCGGCGGCGACCACGCCGTGGCCCATGGGCGACGTGGTGTCCACGGAGCCGTGGCCCGACGACGTCGACATGGACGCCGTCGCGCGTGCGCTCGAGGTGGGATTCGGGCCGCCGGAAGCGCGCACGCTCGGCTTCGTGGTCACGTATCGGGGCCGAATCCTGGGCGAGCGGTACGGCGAGGGGATCGACATCCACACCCCGCTCGAGAGCTGGTCCATGACGAAGAGCCTCACGGGTACGCTCATGGGCGTGCTGATCGAGAGGGGCGTCTACGACCTGTGGGATCCGGCGCCGATTCCGGAGTGGCACGAGGATCCGGACGATCCGCGCCGGGCGATCCGGATCGGCGACATCATGCGCATGTCGAGTGGGATCCGGATCAACGCCCCGGCCGATCCCGACTACGACGACACTACTTACGCCGACCACTACTACCTCTATACCGGCACGGTCGACTCGTACCACTACGCCGCGACCCGCCCGCAGCAGTGGCCGCCGAACACCGTGGGACGGTATCGCAACACCGATCCGGTGCTCGCGAGCTACCTCGTCCGCCTCGGCGCGGAGGAGCTGGGCGAGACGTATCACGCCTTCCCGCAGCGTCACCTCTTCGACCGCATCGGGATCCGGGACGGCCTCATCGAGACCGATCCGTACGGCAACCTCCTCGGCCAAGGCCTCGCGTTCATGTCGGCGCGCGACTGGGCCCGGCTCGGGAACCTCTACCTTCAGGACGGCATGTGGCAGGGCGAGCGGATCCTGCCCGAGGGGTACGCGACGTATGCTTCGACGGTCGCGCCGGCGTGGGAGGCCGACGGGCGGCGGCGCTACGGAGGCGCTTTCTTCTGGGTGAACGGCGACGGCCGGTTCGGACTGCCGACCACCGCGTACCGGATGCTCGGCGCGGGTGGCCAGAGCACGACGATCATCCCCACGCACGACCTCGTCGTCGTGCGGATCGGGAAGTACACGGGCTCGGGCCCGGGCGGGGACGCGTTGGAGGAGGCGTTCGCCCTGCTCCTGGAGGCGGTGCCGGAGCGCGCGCGCTGACGAGGCTGCATCCCGACGGGGTCGGAAGGCGTCCAAGGGGAAGGGGGAGGAGGTGAAGCTCGGGGCTCCCGGATGGCGTAGGGAGTCGTGAGGGGTGAGGGTCGCGGAGTGGGAGCGGCCGGGGAGGACGGGATGACGAGGAGGACGGATGAGCGACCTGCGGATCGACTACGGTAACCTGGCCGGGCTCGTCGACGAGGGCAGGAAAGACAAGGAGCGCTCCGATGCGCGCCGGGTGCGGCTGCGCGGCTTCCCGATGCGCCTGGCGCGCTGGGCCGGCTTCATTGTCGTTCTCGCCGTGCTCCCGTTCTTCCTGCTCATCCGCGGAGGCGTCTTTGCGTACCGCGAGTGGGGTTTGGGCACGTGGCCGGCGCTGCTCCTCGCCGCGCTCCTGACCGGTCTGCTCCTCGGCGGTTACGCGTGGTACCTGACCCGGCGCTTCGGGGCGAGCCGCGGCGTGCGCAAGGTGGTGATTCGCGCCGCGATGGGGCTCGGCTTCGCCTACGTGGGATACGGGCTCGTCTTCATCGCGAGCGAGAACGTGAAGTCCGACGAGGTGCGGGCCGAGTACGCGCGGGTGCATCCGCTCCTGCGGCTCGGGGCGAGCGCGCTCATCCTCGTCGATCCGCAGTCCGTCGTGACCGACGCCGGCCGCACGCGGGAGGACTACTTCCTCATGGGGCTGGCCCCCAACGAGGCGTCGCTACACTTCGAGCAGGAGACGGGGTACGTGCACGCGCTCGACCTGCGGACGAACGGCCGACCCGAGTGGCGCAACCGCGCCGTAGAGCTCGCCTTCTGGGCGCTCGGCTTCCACTCGCTGCGCCACGTGGGCACCGCGGACCACCTGCACGTCTCGCTGCGGCTGCCCGAGTAGCCGGCACCGGTATTTCGAGTTGGTTCGGGTTGAGAACGAACTCTGCAGACACGCGCGTCATCTTCGACGGTGAATCCTGACGCGGCGTACATTCGGCACATGCTCGCAGCCACGGAGCGCATCGCCGCGATCAGCGCACGAAGCCGCGCAGAGCCGCCTCCAGCACCTCGAGCTCGTCGCTCCAGAGCACCCGCCAGCCGGCCGGCGTTCGTACGAGTTGCATGACCTTCACCTCGGGAACCGCACCGGAGAGCCGTGCCGTGGTGCGGTAGACGACGTGGGCCGTGTCCGCTCCCTCGGTCACGTGACCCAGCACCTCGTCATCGCGGTCGTAGAGAGAGTGCATGAGCCCGGGCATGTCGTCGACCATCGCCCCGACGGCCCGACCGAAGACCTCCGAGGGGTCGAGTGCGCCCAGACCGGCCGAATCCGTCCGGACGAGGAAGGTGCGGATCGCTCCCGTCGTGTCGGCGTCGGCGATCATCGTGACGGTGGTGCGAAAGCGGTCCAGCGTCTCGGGCGCCACGAACCGGGCGGCGGCGTCCCAACGGATTGCACGGACCGACCGGATGAAGAGTCCCGCAGCCTCGGATGGTGTCGTGGTGGCGTCCGCCGGGGAGGTCTGGGCCGCGGTCGGTCGTGCCGGCGCGAGCACGACGGCGGTGACGAGGACGGCCACGAGGAGGTCGCTGCGCGGGATCGCAGTCCGCACAACCCGACAATGATTGACATGTAAATCATTAATCATCATTCTATCATCGTGCTATGCGAGGGAACGCACTCGACGTCGATCGGATTAGGCCGATACGAGCCACAGAGCTGCTTCCGGCTCCCGTTGGAAGCTCTGCTCCAACTACTGCCCCATCTCTTCGGAGGATGACGATGAAGAAGATCCTTTCCGGCGCCACCTTGGCGCTCGCTTCCCTTACGATCGCGGCCGGGCCTGCGCCCATGGAGTGGAACGTCGATGCCTCCCACAGCGGCATCGAGTTCAGCGTGAAGCACTTCTTCACCCCGGTCTCCGGGAAGTTCGATACGTACGAGATCGGCCTCGTCTACGACGCCGAGGATCCGGCGAACAGCGCCGTCGAGGTTCGCATCGACGTCGCGAGCATCAATACCGGGAACGCGGACCGCGATGCGCACCTCCTATCGGGCGACTTCTTCGACGCCGAGCGCTTCCCGCACATCACCTTCGTATCCGAGCGGGTCCGCTCGACCGGCGACGGTGAGCTGATCGCCCGCGGCCCGCTCACGATCAAGGACCGGACGCACACGGTCGAGTTGCCGATCGACGTCCTCGGGATCAAGGACATCCCGGCGGAGATGCGGGAGATGCTCGGCGGCGTTGAGCAGGTCGCCAGCTTCCAGACCGGCCTCACGATCGACCGCTCCGACTACGGGGTCGGGACGGGGAGCTGGGCGGCGGCCGTGGTGGTCGGCCACGATGTGGAGATCGACATCGCCGTGGAGGCGAACCGGTAGGCGAACCGACGCCACCCGACATCCGGGTCACTCCACGCGCGGCGAGGTCCGCGCCGCCTCGGCGGTGCGGGCCTCGATCCGTTTTCGGGTGGTGGGCGCGACAAACGGTCCGGGCGAACGACCGGTGGTTGACGGCGTGCGCGGGCCCGCCTTAGTCCTCGGAGTACGCGCATTCACCCCGCCCGCCCCCACCCACGCGCCGAGAGCTGCCCGTGTTCGCCAGCGTTCCAGTACGCCGCTGCGTGCGGGGCGGCGAACGGTCGCACCGAAGCGCTCGCTCGTATGAGGGGCGGTGCGCTCGCCCATGAAGGAGCCCGGTCAACTCTCGGAAGAGCTCGAGGGGACGGTCGTTCGGTGTACGGGTGCCGTTCGCAGCGTCGCCGGGCGCTTCGGCTTCGACGACGCGGATGTCGACGAGCTTTTCCAGGAGGTACGCGTCCGACTGTGGAGAGCACTCGAGCGGGGTGAGAAGATCGGCGCCGTGCCCGCGTCCTACGTGTACCGGACGGCCACGTCGGCGGCGACCGATATGATCCGACGACGGAGGAGCCGTCCGGTGATCGAGGAATCGGCGATGAAGGGTACGAGCTACTCGACGGCGCCCTCGAGCGGTGGGCCCTCCGTGGATCTGGCTCGCAGTGAGGTCGTGGCGCGCGTGCACGAAGCCGTCGACGCCCTCATCGAGTCGCGGCGGCCCGTGGTTCGGATGTACCTGGCGGGCTACGCGCTGCCGGAGATCGCGGAGCTGCTGGGCTGGACCGAAGGGAAGACAAGGAATCTGCTCTACCGCGGGCTGAGCGACGTCCGCGAGGCACTGGCGGCGGCCGGCGTCGGTCCCGAGGATCTTGCATGAGCGACGAGCGCCTTCGGGAAGCA
>JANQME010000001.1 GCA_028280205.1 Longimicrobiales bacterium | reverse complement strand
GCACCGACGCGCACAACCCCGACGGGCTCCGCGACATGCGCTTCGGCGTCGACCAGGCCCGGCGGGGCTGGCTCGGGCCGGCCGACGTGCTCAACGCCCGACCCCTCGCCGACTTCCAAACATGGCTGGACCGCCGCGGTGGCTGATCTCGGCCTCGAGCCGGCTCTGATCGTCGGCGGGATCGGCGCCCTCTGGTTCGGAGCGGACCGGCTGGTGCACGGCTTCGAGGATTCCGTTGCGTCGCCGACGGGGGGCGCGGCACGTTTGACGTCATGAGCATCAGCGGCGACGAGGTCCACGACGCGATCGACCGCTGGGAGCGCACCGGCCTCCTCGACCAGGCCACCGCGTCTTCCCTGCGCAACGAGCTCCGGAGCCACTCCGAGCGTTCGTCGCAGCGGCTGGGTCAGTACGTCCTCGCCTACACCGGCGCCGCCGTGCTCCTGATCGCGGGCGGGCTCTTCCTGGACTGGGCCTGGCCGGTCATGGGCGAAGGCGCCCGGACCTCCCTCCTCGCCGCGCTGGGAGTCGCGGTCCTCGGGGTAGGCACGCGGCTCGAGACCTCGACGCGGTGGCAGCCGGCGGCGCTTCTCATGCAGACGGCCGCGATCGGTCTGGTCCTGGCCGCGTACGTCTACTCCGAGCGGGCGTGGGCCCCGGCGTCTCCGATCGGCGTCGTGCTGGGCCTCGTCGCGCTTGTCACGCCGATCGTTCTCACCGGACGAGCGATGTCCCGCAACGTGGTGATGCCGGCGGTGAACATGGCCGCCGCCCTCGCCTTCCTCGCGGTCTTCCTCGAGCGCTCGACCCCGCTCTCGGGCGACGCCGTGATCTGGACGCTCGACGGTGTGCTCGGCGCCGCGGTTCTCGTGCTCGTCGGGCTCCTCCGCTCCGATCCGGAGGGCGCTCGTCACCCCTGGGCGCTCAACGCCTTCGTCACGGCGATGGGTGGCGGCTTCGTGCTCGTCGCGGCCACGGCGTTCGAGGCGCTGGACCTCTCGGAGGAGGGCGTCCTCGCCATCGATGCCTGGCTCCTGCTCTCCGTCGCGCTCACGCTGTGGGGTGTGCACCGGGCGCCTCGGGGCCTTCGACGCGCATGGTTCGAGCGGCTCCTGTCCCTCGAGCTCTTCGCGTGGATGGTCCTCGGAGCCCTCACCGTCTTCGGCACCTTCGACGGGCCGCCCGAGGCCTATGTGCTGGCGGTGAGCGGCGTGGGTGCGGCGGCGTTCCTCCACGGCGATCGCCACGGCTTCGACGAGCTCATGACCTTGGCGTCGTTCGCCTTCCTCGTGCCGGTCTGGTACTGGGCGGTCGACCGCGGCGGGGCACTCGGCGGCGTGCTCGCGCTCCTCGGCACGGCGGCGCTCCTCTTCCGGGCGTCCGGGCGGAGGGCGCGCTCCGCGACTCGGACCTAGCAGCGGGAGCGCTCGCACTCCCCGGCGGCGGACTCCCCGCTCGGCGAGCGCCGGGATAGCTTACGCGTCCTCCCGGCCGGGGATGCCGGAAACGGAACCCGCACACGAGCTCCACGCCATGCTGTCGATCGATCTCACCGGAAAGCGCGCCTTCGTGGCCGGCGTGGCCGACGACAGGGGGTACGGCTGGGCGATCGTGCGCTCGCTCGCCGCGGCGGGCGCCTCCGTGTGTGTCGGCACGTGGCCGCCCGCGCTGCGCATCTTCACGAAGAGCCTCGAGCGCGGGAAGCTCGACCGGTCGCTTCCGGCCGGAGGCGAGATCGAGATTGAGCGGATCTACCCGCTCGACGCCGTCTACGACACGGACGATGCGATTCCCGAGGAGGTCAGGGCCGAGAAGCGGTACGCCGGTCTGGAGCGGTACTCCATCCAGGGTGTCGCCGACCGGATGCGCGAAGACTTCGGCGACGGCTGCCTCGACGTGCTCGCCCACTCCCTGGCGAACGGGCCCGAGGTCCAGAACGCGCTGCTCGACACGTCCCGGGACGGCTACCTCGCCGCCCTCTCGGCGAGCGCGTATTCGATGGTGTCCATGGTCCAGCGCTTCGGCCCGCTCATGCGCGACGGCGGCTCGGTCGTCTCGCTCTCGTACCTGGCGGCCGAGCGGGTGATTCCGGGCTACGGTGGGGGCATGAGCTCGGCGAAGTCCGCGCTGGAGGGCGATACGCGCACGCTCGCGTACGAAGCCGGGCGGCGGTGGGGGATCCGCGTGAACACAATCAGCGCGGGACCGCTGGCCAGCCGGGCCGCCAAGGCGATCGGCACGATCGATCGGATGGTCGAGTACTACGAAGCCAACGCCGCCCTCCCCGCGGCGACCAGCGCGGACGAGGTCGGGATGGCCGCCGCTTTCCTGTGCTCGCCACTCGGATCGGGGATCACCGGCGAGACGCTGCACGTGGACAAGGGGTATCACGCGATGGGCATGCAGGCGGAGACGCAGCTCGCTCCGGAGTCGTGACGGCCGAGGCCCTGTCGTTCGGCTCGCTTCTACCGAGCATCGGAGCGGGGGCGCCCGGACCCGTTTCGCGCGCGATGGGAGAGCGGCTCCGCCGGGTGGAGTCGCGCAACGTCACCTTCGTCGACGACGGCTGGCCCATCTTCTGGGCGGAGGCCGGCGGTGCGAACGTGCGGGACGCCGACGGCAACGTCTTCCTGGATCTCACGTCCGCCTTCGGAGTCTCGCTGCTCGGACACCGGAGCGCGCCCCTCGAGCGTGCCCTCACCGAAGCTCGACTCGTGCACGGGATGGGCGACATCCATCCACCCGTCGCCAAGCTGGAGCTCCTGGAGCGTCTTGTGGAGCTGGTCCCGTGGCCCGACGCCCGCGTCGTACTCGCGAACTCGGGCTCCGAAGCCGTCGAGATCGCGCTCAAGACCGCGGCCCGGGCGAGCGGACGCCCCGGGATCGTCGCCTTCGCCGGCGGCTACCACGGCCTCACGCTCGGCTCCCTCGCTACGACCGAGCGGGAGCACTTCCGGGCCGGTTCCGAGGAGCGACTCTACGGTGGCGTCGCCTTCGCGCCGTTTCCGGATCGCCTTCGTGACTCCAACGGCGGAGGCGAGGCGTCGCTGAGGGCGGTGGAGGCTGCTCTCGACGGGGGGGCGCCCAACGGGGACCCGATCGGCACGATCGTCGTCGAGCCCGTGCAGGCTCGCGGGGGCGCGCGTGTCCCACCCGAGGGGTACATGGCGGCCCTCTCCGATCTCGCGGCGACCCACGATGTCGTCATCGTCGCCGACGAGGTCTTTACGGGAATGGGCCGGTGTGGCGCCGTGCTCGCGTCTCCGCGGGTCGGGCTGCGTCCGGACGTCGTGTGCGTCGGCAAGGCGCTCGGCGCGGGGCTGCCCCTGTCCGCTTGCCTCGCACCGGCGAAGGTGATGGACGCCTGGCCGGAGAGCACCGGAGAGGCGATTCACACCAGCACGTTCCTCGGCCATCCCCTCGCGTGCTCGGCCGCGATCGGTGTCCTCGACGATCTCCGGGACGGCGGTACCCTCGAGGCCGTGGAGCGGCTCGGCACTCGCCTGCGCGAGGGGCTGGGCGAGAAGCTCGGAGGTGTGGAGGGCGTGGGCGAGGTCCGGGGCCTCGGACTGCTGATCGGGATCGAGCTCGTGGAGCCGGACGGGCGGACCGCGGCGTCCGGAGCGGGCGTCCGGGCGGCGCGACGGCTTCTGGCCCGAGGAATCCTGGCGCTGCCCGCCGGGGATCAGGGAGAGGTGCTCGAGATCACACCGCCCGTATGCATGACGGATGAGCAGATCGAGTACGCGCTCGAGCACGTCGACGCCGTGCTCGGGGGTGGCCGGGGGTGACGGTGGCGGGGCCGTCCCGCTCCCGCCGGCGTGTGGCGGTCCGCCTCGTGTTCGGCCTGTCCGCATCCTCGGCGCTCGTCGTGCCCGCGCCCGCGACTCCTCCGACGACCGTCCCCGTCCTCCTCGTGCCCGGATGGTCCGATTCGGCCCGTGACCTGGCCGCGCTCCGCATCCGGCTGCTCGGGGCGGGTTGGGCCGACGACCATGTCGAGGCGCTCACCTTCGAGGACCCGAACGGCTCCAACCGGGCGCACGCGGACGAGATCGGGGAGGCGGTCGACCGGCTCCTGACGACGACCGGGGCGGAGGCGGTCGACGTCGTCGCCCACTCGATGGGCGGACTGGCCACCCGCTGGTTCCTGATGGTGCGGCCGGACGCACCCGTGCGTCGGGTCGCCTTCCTGGGCACCCCCCATCGGGGAACGCTGTCGGCTCATCTGGCGTGGGGGGGCGGACGCGACGAGATGCTTCCCGACAGCCCCCTGCTCGACACGTTGAACGCCAGGGCGCCGGCTCCGGAGGGGGTCGAGGCGATCACCGTGCGCACGCGGATCGACACGCACGTCGTCCCGGGGGAGAGCGCGTCGCTGCCGGGGGTTCCGGACGTCGAGGTTTGCTGCGTGTCGCATGCCGGGCTGCTCAGGGACGCCGAGGTGTTCGACGTCGTGCGCGCTTTTCTCGAGCGCGGGGCGCCTCCCGGCGGTCAGGCCGAGTCCGAGGCCTTCAGCTCTGGCCCATCGAAGTGGCGAAGTCGATCTGCTCCGCCAGATCCAGATCCTTCTCGGTGATCCCGCCGACGTCCTCGGTTGTGATGGCGAGCGTCACCGTCCCGCCCCGCACGTCGATGTCCGGCCGATGATCGTGCGAGTCCGCGAGTGTCGCGACGCGATTCACGAAGACGATCGAGTCGCGGAAATGCGAGAAACGGAAGTCCTTCGTGAGCCTGTTCGAGCGACGCTTCCAACCGCTCCTCGAGCTCATCCACTCGCGCACCGCGTCCGGCGAGAGCTTCGTGGTGGATTCGACTGCCGGCATCCCAACTCCATCGCTGCGAACCGTTTGCGGGCCAGACGGCCCAGCCGCCCCACGTCCGACAACGAGGCAGCAACCCTTCAGACTCGTACGGTCGACGTTTCGTTGAGGACTTGAGCCGACTCTGGTGCGTCGGTAGAATTTGGGCCCTCCGGAAACGGAGGTTTCCACGATGCCCCCATCGTCTAGTGGCCTAGGATATCGCCCTCTCACGGCGAAGACCGGGGTTCGAGTCCCCGTGGGGGTACTGAGGATCGGGAGTCCGGTGATCGTGTCCGGGCCTCCTCCTCCGGTCGCTTAGCTCAGCTGGTAGAGCGCCACGTTCACATCGTGGATGTCGCAGGTTCGAGTCCTGCAGCGACCATCAGCGGCTCCGCGACCCGAACGGTAGCGGGGCCGTTTTTGTCGCCTGCGTGACAGATGTGGGTTCGTCACTCGCGCTCCGAACACGAAGGTGGACGGTGTGTTAGGAGGTCCGGCGGCGAGTCTGGCCCGAGACGTGCAGATCGAGAGGGCTCGGCCATTCCAACCTCCTCTCGACAACCTTTCCCCCCATGACGTCGACGCAGGATTCCGGGCCCGGCGGCGGCCCGGCCACGGCCCTACGGACGCCGCCCTCCGAAGGGCGACAGTTCCGCCGCTACGGCGAGCGTGAGGATCGCAAGCGGAGCTTGAGCGCGAAGGTGTTCAGCCTCTTGGCGGTCGTCGCCGCGCTGGCGTACCTCGCGTTTCTACCTCTCGGCATGAACTGGGACGTGCCGGTCGTGTCGTCCATCTTCATCGCGGCAGAGGTCGTTTGCCTCGTCGTCTTCGTTCTCGGCTCCGTGAACGTCTGGAACCTGCGCTTCAAGCCCGGAGACGGGCTGAGCCAGACGGAGTTCCGGAGTGTGGACGTGTTCGTGACGGTGTGCGAAGAGCCGATGGACGTCGTCGATCGGTCGCTCACCTCGGTCGCCCTGCTCGAATGGCCGGGGAAGCTGAACATCTACGTTCTCGACGACGGCGGCTCCGCCGAGGTCGAAGAGCGCGCCTCGGCACTGGGCTACCACTACCTGTCCCGCCCGAAGGAAGGCCTTTCCCGCGAGCACCAGAAAGCCGGAAACCTGAACTTCGGCCTCGAACGGACCGACGGCGACCTGGTGTTCACGCTCGACGCGGACCACAAGGTGCGCGCCGACGCCCTGGTCCGGATGGGCGGCTACATGCGCTTCGAGCGAGTCGCCTTCGTGCAGTCGAAGCAGGCGTTCGAGGTCCCGACCGGTGACCCGTTCAACTCGATGGATCCCGTGTTCTACGATGCGGTTCAGCTCGGGATGGACGCCGTCGATTCGGTCATCTCGTGCGGCTCCGGGGTGCTCTACCGCCGCGAGGCCCTCGAGGAGATCGGAGGCTTCGCCGAATGGAATCTGGTCGAGGACCTGACCACTTCGTACGAGTTGCACAGCCACGGATGGAAGTCGCTGTACTTCCCGTACGCGGTCACGCTGGGACTCGCTCCGATGACGATCGGACAGGTATACCAGCAGCGCATGCAGTGGGCCGTAGACACCATGCGGATCTTCATCTGGGACAATCCGCTCTTCAAGAGCGGCCTGAACCTCGCCGGCCGATTGAACCACCTGGTGATCGGTCTGAGCTATGTGTGGGCCGGGTTCTTCCTGCCGATCTTCTTCCTCGTGCCGCCGTACACCTATCTGACGGGCGTACCGATCCTGGTGGACTACGAACTGGTCATCATCCTCATCCGGTTCGTCTACTTCGTGCTCTTCGCGTTCGCGGCGGAGCTCCTCTTCCGCGGCCAGAAACCGGGCAAGCAGTTCCAGTTCCTCGCCGGGCTGTTCCCGGTGTACGTCGCGGGCGCCGTCCGGGCGCTCTTCCACCCGCCGGGCAAGAGCCCGGCGTACCGGGTGAACAACGTATCCAGTGAGGCGAGGCGAACCCGTCGCTGGCCGGGGTGGTTCGCCTTGCTGCCCCAGATGCTGCTGTTGGCGGCCAACACGCTACTTCCCTTCTTCGCGATCTACCGCGTCCCGATGCCCGCCTGGGTGCTGGCCGGCAACTTCGTGGTCTCGGCGTTCGCGATCTGGACGCTGTGGCCCGTGGTCCATCAGGGACTTACGCACCTTCGTGTCACCCCCGTGGAGGAAGCGTAGGCGTGGGCGGGAACGACCGGGACGAGCTGCCGGGCACCGATCACGAAGAATCGGGACGTCGCGTCTCCTGGCATCGTGTGCTCGGGGTGGGCGGGTGGCTGGTACTCGTGTTCGCCGTGCTCATCCACGTCAGGGGCCCGTTCTGGCGCACCCTGGACCCCTGGTTCGAGCGAATCGACGAAGCGCTGCTCGCCCAGGATTGGGAGAACGCGCTCGCGGCCACCCGTTACGCGCTCGATGTCCAACCGAACGACGGCGGACTCGTGGCCACGGCGGGCCATGCGCACCTCCGGCTGGGTGATCCGGATTCGGCGGCGGCGCGCTTCGAGCGCGCCATCGAACTCGATCCTTCCCGCACGGATGCTCGGCTGGGTCTCACCGAAGCCCGACTGATGCTCGGTGACGAGGAGGAGGCGGCCGTCGCGATCCGACCGGTCACCCCCGATGCGCTCGATCCGCCGTCCCTCCGATTGTATGCGACCCTTCTCGAAGCCCTGGGGCAGGAGCGGGGGGCGCTCGAGGCGCTGGAGCGTCTGCCCGAGCCGGAGACCCGGTCCGACCGAGTCCGGTTGTACCGGTCGCTCGGTGCCTCCGAGGAGGCCGTGCGCGTGCAGCGCACGATCGTCGACGCCGCCCCGGAGGACCCTGGGGCCCATCGCGAGCTCGCGTGGCTCCTGGCGGAGTTGGGGCTCATGACGGAGGCGGAGGCGGAGTACCGCTGGTTGATCGAAGCCGCGGATGTGGAGGACGATGCGCTCCGGTACGCATGGGTGCTGAATCTGGACGGCCGCTACGCCGAGGCGCTCGCGGTTCTCGAGGATCCGGTCGTCACGAGTCCGGAGGCGCTGGCGCTCCGGATCCAGACGCTGATCTGGTCCGGGAACGTGCGACAAGCGGAGTATCGGCTGGGTGTCGCCCTCGAGGCCCATCCGTCCGCAGCAGGACTCCTGGCCCTCCTCGAAGACCTGAACTCGCTCCGGCTCGAGCTCGACCGGAGGGCGCGGATCGCTGCGGAACGAGACACTCCCCCGACAGAACCAGAACGGGCGCTCCAGTTCTGGACAGCTCGTCTGGAGGCGGATCCCGCGAACGACCAGGCGCGCGCGGAAACGATCGCCCTCCTCGAGCAGTTCGGGAGGTTCGCCGCTGCCCGCGACGTGCTCGCGGCGGGTCCCGAAGCCGCGCAGGCAGACCGGGGAACGCTCCGTCACCTCGCCGAGCTGAGCGCATGGGCCGGGGATCCAGCCGGGGAAGCGCGGTGGCTGATCGCGGTCGAGGAGGCGGGCGGCACCCTCTCCGACACGGAGGAGTTGGCGCTCACCCGGGCCCTGCTGGCATCCGATCGCCCCGCCGAGGCGTCGCGGCGCTTCGCCTCGGTGGCAGGGAGCGAGGCCGCGGATTCCTCCGTCCTCGTGCTCGCGAGCCGGGTGGCCGAGGGGACGGGAGACCTCGAGGCGCTCACACGCGCGCTCGAGGCCCTCCGGCAGCGCTTCGACGTCACGGACGACCAACTGAGGCGACTCGGCGACGCGCACCGTGCGCTCGGGCGACACGCCCGCGCGGCGGACGCCTACGACGAGCTCCATGTTCGGGCCCCCGATGACGCGGAGGCCGCCGCGACTCTGGGGGACCTCCGGTCGGAGCTCGGTGATCCCCTGGGTGCCATCGAGGCGTACGAAGCCGCGGAAGAGGCCGGTGCCTCGGTGGGCCTTCGTCTGGCGGGCGCGTGGGTCGCGCTCGGCCGACCGTTGGAAGCGGTGGAGACGTATCGGACCTATGTGGCTGCGAATCCGGACGACGTCGAGGCGCGGGTGCTCCTCGCGCGGGTGCTCGCGGAGATCGGGCTCGAGGAGGAGGCGATCCCACACTACCTGCGGTATGTCGAGGACGGCGCGGCAGACGTCTCGCTCGAGGTGGCGCAGGCGTACCTGGCGATCGAAGACTACGCCGAGGCGGAGACGTGGGCGGACCGTGCGGTTGCGGCCGATCCCGGGTGGGACGCGCGGATGGTCCGGGCTCAGGCACTCCGCTTCCTGGGCGAGCGGGGGGAGGCGGGGGTGCTCCTGGACAGCCTGTCCGAGCGGGATGTCGAGGGAGTCGCGGGGGCCCTGTGGCGGGCCCGGATCGCCTGGCTCCGAGACCGACCCGTCGAGGTGCAGCAGATCCTGGAGCCCGTCCTCGACGACGAGAGCTCGCCTTCGGCCGCCCGTGAGGGCTTCCTGCGGATGGCCGATGCCGCGTACACCCGTGGCGACTTCAGGCGGGCGGCGGATGCCATTCGGTCCGCGCGTGACGCCGGAGCACCGGAACATCACGTCGAACGGATCGAGCGCCCGGTGGTCCGAGGTCTGCGGCCCTCGACCGCGGTCCGGATGACGGTCGCCAGCGACGCCGCCGAGGTCGGTCACACGGGGATCACGGGCGTCGCCCGGGCCCGGTTCGGCGGAAGTGGAATCGGACGGGTGGAGGTCGCACCGCACATGACCTCGCAGGGCTCCGCCGACGTGGACGTGACCGAGATCGAGGTCGGGCTCGACAGCGTCTTCGTGTCACGCGAACTGATCGTATCCGCCGCCGCCGGGTTTCAGATAGGGTCGGACACGGACTCGGACGTGACTATGCGCCTCGAGTCGGACTACACCTTCGGCGATGCATCGGCGCTGGGCCTCCGCCTCACACGCGACGTCCTTTGGTCGGGCGCGATCGATCCGGGCCCGATCCGACTCATGCGTCTCAGGACCGTGACGCCGCTCACCCTCGGTGTCGTAGGGAATGACGTGCGGGTGCGGGGGACCAAGGCGCTCGGCATCGGTCGCTCCGTGCACGTGGAAGGGGGGTACACGGCGTACTCCGACGACAACGAGCGTGCCTACGGGTACGCACAGCTCCAACTCCCCCTCGAATCCTCGGTCGATCGATGGCTCGCGCTGCAGCCCAATCTCTACGTGGAAGACTTCGCGACCCAGGCGGACGGGTACGTCAGCCCCTCCGGGTACGCGAGCCTGGGACTCCGAGGGCAGGCGATCTGGGGCGACCGCGACCGGAGGCTTCGGCTCGAGGTGAACCCTCACGTGTTCCGGTTCGCGGCGGACGAGGGGATCGGGATCGAGGCCGATATCGAGTGGGTCGAGCGCCTGGGGCCCGCCACCCTTCTTCTCCGCGGCCTCTACTTCAATCAGGGCGACTTGTACGATACGGCCCGTCTCACCGTGGGGCTCTCGACCTCGCTCGGAGGCTCGTGACGCGTGCGGCGGTGCCCGCGCTCGTCCTGACACTTCTCTCCTCGGGCTGCACCTCGAACGCGATGCCCGTCGAACGATTCCTCCGAGACGCGTGGCCGACGTACCGGTTGCGCTACCTCTCGGAGGAGGGATACGTGCTCGACCCACGTCGGGACGGCGGCTCCGTCACGTCGGAGGGCCAGGGGTATGCGCTCCTGCGCGCGGTGTGGGAGCGGGACGCGGATACCTTCGCTCGGGTCTTCGCATGGACCGAGGCCACGATGAAGCGGCCGGACGGTCTGTACTCGTGGCTCTGGACGCCGCAGGGCGGCGGGCGGATCATCGACACCAACACGGCGACGGACGGCGATCAGGAGATTGCGTACGCGCTGGCGATGGCGTGTGTGGTCTTCGATGAACCTGCCTACGGCGCGCGAGCCGCCGAGATCGTCCGTGCGGTGCGCGAACATACGGGCATCGAGGTGGGCGAACACTGGTTCCCTTCCGCGGGGAATTGGGCGCGGCACGGAAGGGTCGTGAACCTCTCCTACTTCGTCCCGTACGCGCACCCCTGGTTCGACCGTCTCGATCCGGAGGGCGACTGGGAGCGGGTCGCGGGCGTCGGGTACGAGCTCGTGGCGCGTGTGCTCGAGCCGACCGACCGGGTGCTCGTCCCCGACTTCATCAGCCTCGACGCCTCGGACACGCCCGTCCCGCCCGTCTCGGACGTGCCGCTGTCGGAGGCGTTCTCCTTCGATGCCGTCCGACTGTTCTGGAGGTTGGAAGCGGACTGCGAGCTGACGGGACGGCCGGAGGCGTGTGCCGATGTGCTGGGGCTCACCGACCTGGCGGAGACCTTCGAACGCACGGGGTTGGTGACGCGTTACCGTCCGGACGGCGATCCGGTCTCCGACGAGGCCTCGTGGAGCTTCGGGGGAGCCCTCGTCGGCGCGGCGCGCCGCCACGCGCCGGATTTCGCGACATTCCTGGAGGAGTCCTGGTCGGAGGAGGGCCTCCTGGTGCTCCTGGAAGCGCCGGACCGCTACTACGACCACAACTGGGTCTGGTTCGGTTTGGCCCTCGATTCCGGGATGATCCGTGCCCGGACACCCGATCCGCAGCGGTGTCCGATGCCCTGACCCGAGGCGGTCGGTGCTCCCGACTTCGTGCTACAGCGCGCTTCCGATGATCGTGCCGGTGAGCTTCTCGAACTCCATGTGGTAGCCGACGCAGATCACCTCGCGGTCGTTCATCTGCTTCCACGACCCCTTGCTGGGCCAGATGACCGTGTACTCGATGACCGAGTCCTCGTAGCTGCGCCCGATCGCGGCCGCGAAGCGGTCGTAACACCCCTCGTACGCGATCTCCTCGATGCGCTCGTCGCCGGGCCAGTCGCCCTCGATGTCGAAGACGGCGTAGATCTCGTTGTCGTGCGGCTCCGAGCAGGGGACGCCCGGGAGCTCGCTGACCCCGCTCTGAGCGAAGGCGCCGTCGTCGAAGCAGTCGCCGACCTGGACGGCGAAGGCGTCCACCGCTCCCGCCGAGACGATCTGTCCGGCGTCGTTGCGCTCGGCCATGGCGCTGAAGCCCAGCGCGGCGGCGACCGCCACGGCGGCTCCACCGAGCAGGTTGCGTCCCTCGAACATCGGGCCTCCTCGGCGCAGCGCGCCCGGTTCCACGAAAAGGGTGACGTGCCGGCGGGATCGGTCCGCCGGGCGGATCGAAGAAGGAAGAAGCGTGCCGATGCTCGCCGGCCGCGAACCGCAGACGTTCCCGCGCACGATCGAATCGATGTCGACCCGCGTGCCGGCAACGATTACCCACCACCCGCACGGACTTCTTGCATCCGGAGCGACGCATCGTCTATGGTCGGCCGTCCCCTACCCGGCCGGCCGCCCGCACCGCAGGAGCGACGCCGTTGGCTCCACTCCGCGTCTTCGGCGTTCTTCTCCTCGCCGCCGTCGTTCTCCCCGGGGAGTGGCTGGTACGCGACCTGGATCAGGGCTTCCACCGGGCGACAATGTGGGCCGGCGGGCGTGCCAGCCGGGAGCTGATCGCCTACGGGACGCTCGCCATGCTGGGGATCGGTGTCGTCCTGGCCCGGCTTCTCGGAGATACGCCTCTCCGCCGCGCCGCCGAACGGGCGGGGCGCATGGCGGCGTCGGTCGATCGGCGCGCGTGGAGTATCGGCGTCGGCGTCGTCTCGTTCGCGTTCGCGCTCCTGGTACAGCGCTTCGTCTATCGGGGGCTGCTCACCAACCCGGACGAGATGGTCTCGCTCATCCAGGCGCGCTACCTCGCGACCGGGCGCTTGGGCGGTCCGCTCACCGAGGACCCCGCCCACTGGCTTGCGATCAACTCGCTCATGAGCGAGGTCGGCTGGGTCTCGCAGTATCCGCCGGGCCATCTCGCCGTCCTCGCCCTCGGCGTGCTCGCCGGGGCTCCGCTTCTGATCGGCCCGATCTGTGCCGGAGTCGCCGCCGCCTTCTTCGCCCTCTCCTTCGAGCGCCTGCTTCCCGAGCGCGTACCCTGCGCTCGGGCGGCCTCCGCGCTCTTGGCCGCGAGCCCGTTCACCGCGCTGCTCGGCGGTCAGATCCTCTCGCACTCGACCACGATGCTCGGCGGGTCGGTTGCGCTGTGGGCTGCGCTGGTGTCGCGGGACGCGCGTAGCCTGCACCCGGGGGACG
>JANQME010000467.1 GCA_028280205.1 Longimicrobiales bacterium | reverse complement strand
CCACGTACTCGCCAACCGCGAAGGGCGGCGGGTCGCGGTGATCGTGAACGACATGAGCGAGGTGAACATCGACGCGGCACTCGTCGAGCGTGGCAGCGCTCAGCTTTCGCGTACCGACGAGACCCTCATCGAGATGACGAACGGGTGCATCTGCTGCACCCTGCGCGAGGACCTGCTCGCCGAGGTGTCCCGCCTGGCTCAGCAGGGCCGCTTCGACTACCTGCTCATCGAGTCGACGGGGATCTCGGAACCCATCCCCGTCGCGCAGACCTTCACCTTCGAGGACGAGCACGGCGTCAGCCTCGGCGACATCTCCCGCCTCGACACCATGGTGACGGTGGTCGATGCGGCGAGCTTCCTCGCGGACTACAACGCGGCCGAAGCGCTACAGACCCGCGGCGAATCGATTGGCGACGAGGACGAGCGGACGGTCACCGACCTCCTGGTCGACCAGGTCGAGTTCGCCGACGTCATCCTCCTGAACAAGATCGACCTGGTCACCGAGGAACACGCCGCCGAGACGGAGGCGGTCCTGCGGGCGCTGAACCCCGGCGCCGAGATCCTTCGCACCACCCGCGGCCGGGTCCCGCTCGACGCGGTTCTCGACACCGGCCTCTTCGACTACGAGAGGGCGGAGCGCTCCGCCGGGTGGATTCGGGAGCTGGAGGGCGAGCACACGCCGGAGACCGAGGAGTACGGGATCTCGAGCTTCACCTACCGGAGGAGGGCGCCCTTCGACGCCGAGAAGCTCTGGGCCTTCCTGAACGACGAGGAGAACTGGGAGGGCGTGCTCCGATCGAAGGGGTTCTTCTGGGTCGCCGCCGACCACCGGGTCGCGTACGAGTGGTCTCAGGCCGGGGGCGTCAGCTCCGTGAACCCGATGGGGATGTGGTGGGCCGCGATGCCCCGCGAGTACTGGGACCACCCCGCAGGCGAGCGCCCGGACGAGCAGCCCGACTGGGACGCGCGCTACGGCGACCGACGGCAGACGCTCGTCTTCATCGGCCAGAATCTGGACGAGGGCGCGCTGCGCGCCCGGCTCGACGCCTGCCTCCTGGAGGAAAGCCTCGCCGCGGGAAGCAGCGGGGAGTGGGTCGGTATGCCGAACCCCTTCCCGACGCTGGAGATGGTGGCGGGAGCCGCCGGATGACCGGCCAGAACCCGGTCGGGCGAGAAGAGGAAGGGGATAGCGAGTTCCCGCTCTACGACGTGGTCATCGTGGGCGCGGGCGCGGCGGGCGTGGGCGTCTCCGTGGCGCTCGGCCACGCCGGGATCGAGAACGTACTCATCCTCGAGCGCGATGAGGTGGGCGGGTCCTTCGCGTCGTGGCCGGAGGAGACCCGCTTCATCACCCCGTCCTTCCCGACGAACTCCGTCGGCATGCTCGACCTCAACTCCGTCGTTATCGGCACCTCGGCGGCGTGGACCCTCGAGGTCGAGCACCCTACAGGCAGGCAGTACGCCGCCTTCCTCAAGGCGATCGCGAAGCACTTCGAGCTCCCGATCGTCGAGGGCGTCGACGTGAAGCGCATCGCTCGTCTCGGCGACGAGTTCGGGCTCGACACCTCGCACGGGATCGTCCGGGCGCGACACGTGATCTGGGCGGCCGGTGACTTCCACTACCCACGGATGAACGGCTTCCCGGGGAGCGATCTCTGCCGACACACGGCCACGATCCCGACCTACGCCGAGCTCGAAGGGGACGACTTCGTCGTGATCGGGGGCTACGAGAGCGGGATCGACGTCGCAGCGTACCTGGCGGATGCCGGCAAGACGGTGCGCGTCTTCGACCGCGAGAGTCCGTGGACCTCCGAGAGTTCGGATCCGAGCGTCGCGCTCTCGACCTACACGATCGAACGGACCCGGCGCCCCGGCTTCGTGGAGCGGGTGGCGCTCCACCCCGACGCCCCGATCGCCTCGGTCGCGGAGGTGGAGTCGGGGTTCGAGGTCACGACGGAGGACGGCCGCAGCTTCCGGACCCCCGTCCCCCCCCTCCTCGCCGGCGGGTTCGACGGCAGCCACACCCTCGTCTCGGAGCTCTTCGAGTCGCGCGAGGATGGCTTCCCCCTCCTCAGCGAGAACGACGAGTCAACGAAGGTGCCCGGAATCTTCCTCTGCGGCGCCGCCGTGCGACACGACAACCACATCTTCTGCTTCATCTACAAGTACCGTCAGCGCTTCGCGGTCGTCGCCAAGGCGATCGCGACCTCCCTCGGTCTCCCCGCCGAGGGGCTGGAGCAGTACCGCACCTGGGGAATGTACCTCGACGACCTCTCCTGCTGCGGGCAGGAGTGCGTCTGCTAGACCGGGTCCGAACCCACCCTCCACACACCCCGAGGAAGCACGACATGAGCTCCGACATTCAGCACTTCGCAACCACCGTTCAGAAGTCGGTCGCCAAGGCCACGATCATCGCCCCGTCGCGCGAGATCGCCGATGCGTCGGTCGAGTACTGCGTGAGCAGCGGGTACGTGCTCATCTCCGACGAGTCGACCCAGCGCGCCTTCGTGACGCACATCAGCAACGTGGTCCTGGAGATCGACGCGAGTGCGTGAGTCGACCTCGATCGCCCCGGATCGGCCCCGCCCGGAGGTGAAGGACCGGGCGGCGGTCGGTCCGATGTCCTCCACGCGGAGCCGCTTCGAGCGCGCGCTCCGCGTCGAGTGGCTCGGGCAGACGATCGCCAGCCTCTGCTGGATCGTCAGCGTCTTCGTCTACGGGATCAGCTCGACCGGAGACTGGCTGCAGCTGGCGGCCGCCTCCTCCTGGTTCCTCGCCAACATCGCCGCGCTGGTCGCGGTCGAGACCGACTGAGCTCGGCGATTCCATGAAGCTGCCGACGACCTACGAGGAGTGGCGGTATTGCATCGAGGTGGCGTGCCGCCAGCCGCTCTCGCCCGACTACGTCGCGACACGTCTCGATGCACTGCGGAACACGGCGGATCCGCAGACGGCCCGCTTCCTCGAGCTCTACGGGGGGGCTCACCTGGCCGCGACAATCGGGTGGTTCGAACAGGCCGCTCGCGACCAGGCGTCCACGGCCCAAGCCAACTGACCGTATGCTCGCCCCGGGCTTCCAGGAGACGGTGCAGGTGTCCGACCCGCTCGACTGGCTCATCGTCGGCGGCGGCATCCACGGGGTTCACCTCGCGGCACGGCTCCTGGGGGATGCCGGTGTGGCGCCGGAGCGACTGCGGATCGTGGATCCAGCCGACCGCCTCCTCGAACGCTGGCGCACCGTCACCGGCACGGTCGGCATGACCCACCTGCGCTCCCCGTCGGTCCACCACCTCGATCTGCAGTCGTCGTCGCTCATGCGCTTCGCTGCCACGCACCGCGGCAGGCGTGCCCCCTTCGCCGGACCGTACAACCGACCGACGCTCTCCCTCTTCAACGCCCATGGCGCGGAGGTGGTGAAGCGCTTCGAGCTCGACGAGCAGCACCTCCAGGGTCGGGCCGTCCACGGAGAGGTCGACCACGATCGCGTCCGGGTGCATCTCGAGTCGGGGGAGCGGCTCACCACCCGGAATCTGCTCCTGGCGATCGGGGCGAGTGAGCGGCCCGCCTGGCCCGAGTGGGCGCAGCTCGGGCACGCCCGGATCCGCCACATCTTCGAGCCCGGCTTCGACGGATGGCGCGCCGCCCCCGAGACGGTGGCCGTCATCGGCGGAGGGCTCTCCGCCGCGCACGTTGCCCTTCGCCTCTGGCGCGAGGGGCACCGCACGCACCTGGTCTCTCGCCACCCCCTGCGGGAGCAACGCTTCGACAGCGACCCCGGGTGGCTCGGTCCGAAGTACATGGCCGGCTTCGCCGAAGTACGAGACTACGCGCGCCGGCGGTCGATCATCACGGAGGCTCGCCACCGCGGCTCGGTGCCCCCCGCCGTCGTCGACGCGCTGCGGGACGCAGTCGGACCCGGGCGGATTCAGTGGCACGAGGCGGAGGTCGCCGACCTCTACGCCGGCGAGACCCGCGTGGGCCTCGCCTTCACCTCCGGGCGGACGCTCCCTGTCGATCGCGTCCTCCTCGCCACCGGGTTCACACCTTCGCGCCCGGGCGGTCCATTCGTCGACTCGCTGATCGCCTCCGGCGCCCTCCCGGTGGCGCCGTGTGGCTATCCCATCCTCGACTCCGCTCTGCGCTGGCATGAGCGTGTCTACGTCTCCGGCCCCCTCGCGGAGCTCGAGATCGGTCCCGTCGCCCGCAACATCGCCGGGGCGAGACGGGCCGGCGATCGCCTGGTCGCGGCCGTGAAGGCGGGGCTGGCGGTGCCGATGCAGAGCTCCGCCTGACCCCGGACCCGCCAGGCAGTCACTCGATGCGGCGAATCGACGTCGGCCATGGATCGGGGAAGGTCTCGCCCCGCTGCCACGCCCCGATCTCCTCGTCGGTGCAGAGCGCGTCCATCAAGGCGGCGTAGAAGGCGTCCCGGTCCGCCTCCAGGCCGATGAGCGTCAGCTCGTTGTGCCGATCTCCGAAGACCGGATGCTCCGTCTCGAGACGCGCCTTCAGCCCCGCGACCTCCTCGGGCAGGAGCGTCCCCTCCGGATCGAGGAGGACCTCGGCCCTCCAGGTCCCGGTGAGTTCGAGGGCGATCTGGCTCCCCGACTGCTGCCAGAGCAGGACGTCGCCCGGTCGCGAGGCGAGCCAGAGGAATCCCTTCGTGCGGTACAGGCCCGTGCCCAGCTGGCGCTGGCAGGCGTCGAACAGGCGCTGCGGGTGGAAGGGGCGAGGATCCCGGAGGACCCTCGCCTCGACCTGATCGGCGGTCGAGGCGTGCCGGGTCAGACCCAGCCGTTCGGCCCGGTCTCTCAGAACGGGCAACTCCGGCGCCGGCGTGCCGTCGAGTTTCGGCAGCAGCAGACCGGCGTGCGCGGAGAGCCCGACCGCGGCGTGCGGCTGGAGCCGCTGCAGCGTGTGCACCTGATCCTGCACGACCGACCGAGGGATCGTGTCGATCTTGGTGAGGACGACGATGCTGGCGAAGGCGATCTGCTCGGCGAGTATCAGAGCAGCACGGCGCAGCGCCTCATCCTCCAGGCCGCCCGCCTCCCCGGTCAGGATGCGGCCGTCCGCGAAGTCGCGATGAAGGTTCAGCGCGTCGACGGTGACGATGAAGTGCCGCAGGAAGAAGCGATCGTCCTGCGTCAGCGCCTCGATCAGCGGCCAGGGACGCGCAGCCCCGGTGCTCTCGCACAGCACGACGGGCGCCGGCGGATCCAGCGCGGCGATCTCGTCGAGCGCCCGTTCCACCGAGTCGTGGAGCTGGCCGCGGGCGTGGTGACCGTGCAGCGCCGCGACCCGCCTCTGGAGACGACCTGCTGCGACCTCGGTCCCCTCCTCGGAGAGGAGCTCGGCGTCGAGGCCGAACTCGCTCAGATCGTGAACGATCAACGCCGCGTCGCGGAGCGCGTCCTCTCGCCTCCAGCGCCGGAGCAGCGTCGTCTTCCCCGATCCGAGGAAGCCGCAGACAACCACAAGTGGGGTCGTGTTCATCCAGTGAGGATAGCGGCCGACGGCCGGTACCTGAATTCGGACCCATGGGAACGCTCCAGTTCGGTACCCGCTCGTTGCTCTTCGCGCACGCGGCGTAGCCTGCGCGAGGCCGCCCAGATCCCCGCAGCCCTCCGAGGCCCACGAATGGCGCGACCCGTCGCTCTCCTGCTCCTGACCCTCGTCCTCGCCTCCTGCACCCAGGTCTACACGGCGCCGACCCCGACTCCGAGCAGCTCGCCGGCGCGGGGCGGCCCAACTCCGGGCGGCTCGAGTGAAGGCGGCGGCTCCACCCCGGACTCGCCCTTCAAGAAGTGGGACGAGGTTCTGAAGGACACGCGCGCCATCGACGGGTACTTCGGGACCCACCTGAAGCGAGACAACACGCTCTTCGTGGAGATTCCCGCCGACCGGATCGACGAGGCGTTCGGGATGGTGCTGCACTTCTCGAAGGGCGTCGGCGTCTTCAACGCCCACGACGGACTCGAGATCACCGATACGAAGCTCATGCGCTTCGAGCGCCGGGGGGACAAGGTCTTCCTGGTCGAGGTGAACCCGCGCTTCACCGCGAACGAGGGCTCCGCCATGGCGAACTCGCTCGCGGACAACGTCGGCCACTCGGTGGTGAAGGCGTTCGACATCGAGAGCGAGCACTCGGAGAGCAAGGCGCTCCTGATCGACGCGACGACCTTCTTCGTCTCCGACTACGCGCAGGTCGGGACGCAGCTGCAGGCGTACTACGGGCAGACGAATCGTCCCTCCTTCCAGCGGGACCGCAGCCACGTGGATCACGTCGGCGGCTTTCCCCGAAACGTCGAGATCGACGCCTTCCTGACCTACGCGGCGAACCGGCCGCCCCAGGCGTCGTGGGCGGGCGTCTCGGACTGGCGCTCGGTCCCGATCGGGGTGCGGTACTCGATCTTCGCGCTGCCCGAGGATCCGATGCCCCGACGCGTCGCCGACGATCGGGTCGGATACTTCCTCGAAGCCCAGCGGGACTTCTCGAAGGATCAGGCGGACTCACAGTACGACCGCTTCATTCAGCGCTGGCGGCTGGAGAAGAAGGACCCCGGCGCCGAGATCAGTGAGCCCGTCGAGCCGATCGTCTACTACATCGATCGGAGCGTCCCCGAGAGGTACCGCGAGTACGTGCGCGCGGGGATCGAGAACTGGAACCGAGCTTTCGAGGCCGCCGGCTTCCGCAACGCGATCGTCGCCCGTCAGGCACCCACGATCGAGGAGGACTCGACGTGGAGCGCGGAGGACATCCGCTACTCCACCGTTCGCTGGTCCGCCGCCCACCAGATGGGGTACGCGATCGGGCCGAGGCAGGTCGACCCGCGCACCGGCGAGATCCTGAATGCGGACATCCTGATCTCCTCCATCTTCATCAGCGGCTACCGCGGCACCTGGGAGGATCTGGCCGGACCGGACGGGATGATCGCGCAGGAAGAGCGGGCCGAGCGACTCCGGAGCCTCCTCCCTGCGGGCACGGCACGGCACATCTGCACCTTCCAGCGCGGGCGGTCCCACCAGATGGGGATCCAGCACCTGGCGCTCGCCGCGCTCGGGGAGATCGGTCCGGGGGAGATGCCCGAGGAGTTCCTCGGGGAGCACCTCACCGACCTCATCATGCACGAGGTCGGGCACACGCTCGGCCTCCGTCACAACATGAAGGGGTCGTCCGCGATCCGATTCGACCGGCTGGACGACGAGGCGTACACGGCCGACGTCGGCCTGACCCTGAGCGTCATGGAGTACGGGGCGGTCAACATCAATCCGGACCGCGACGCGCAGGGCCACTACGTGAACGAGACCGTGGGCAGCTACGACCTCTGGGCGATCCGATACGGCTACCAGCCGGCGACCGACGAGGAGCTCGCGGCGATCGCCGGTGAGTCGGCCGATCCGCTGCACACGTACGGGACCGACGAGGACGTCGGCTTCGGAGGCTGGGGCGTCGATCCCGACACCGACACCTGGGACCTGAGCGGCGACCCCCTGCAGTGGATCCAGCAGCGCGCCGAGCTGATCGAGCTGGTCACGCCGCAGATGGAGGACCGCGTGGTGAGTGTGGACGAGGAGTACCTCGACCTGCGGAACGCGGTGAACGGGCTCGTCTTCGAGCGTCTGTCCGCACTTCAATCCGCAACGAAGGTCATCGGCGGGATGGCCTTCAACCGGGACCACCGCGGGCAGCCCGGACAGCGCCCGGCCTTCGTCCCCGCGACGGCCGACCGGCAGCGGGATGCGGTCCGCATCCTGATGGAGCACGCCTTCGACGAGGGGGCGTGGGAGTTCGAGGAGTCGACGCTCAACAAGCTCGCCCCGAACCGGTACGGCGACTTCGGGAACCAGAGCGGCGGCTTCCCGGTCGACTACGCCGTCCACGCGCAGGTGGGCGCCGTGCAGCAGAACCTGATGGGCCTGATGCTCAACCACGGGCGGCTCTGGCGGATGGTCGACAACGAGCTGCGGATGCCCGACGGCGACCCCTACACCCTCGCCGAGTACCTCGGCACGGTGACGGACGGAATCTGGAGCGAGCTCTTCGCCGCGGCGGCCCGGAGCCCCGACTCCTTCCGGCGGAACGTCCAGCGGATGTACCTCGAGCGCTTCGAGGAGATGCTCCTGCGCCGCGAAGGGAGCTCCTTCAATCCCCCGGCACCGGAGGACGCGCGCTCACTCGCCCGTCACCACCTGACGCGGATCGCGGACCGGATCGACGAAGTCCTCGACGGCGGCGTGGGCGACGACATGCATCAGGCCCACCTGAGCGAGTCGCGGGCGCGGATCCGCCGGGCGCTGGATGCGTCGATGATGGTGGAGGCGGAGAGCTGAGGCCGGGGCCGCCGGCGGATCGGTCTCGACCTACGGAGCGGCATTGTATCGAATGATCGTTCCACCATCGTAGTCGGTGGACTTGCTCTTCTCTCCGGGTTTCCAGAGCGTCCGGGCCCCGGTCAGATCCGCGAAGGTATAGTGCACGACGTGCCGATGACGCGGATACTTCCTGCGAAGCTGCGCGATCAGGTGTTGCTGGCAGTTTCGGCACATGTCGAGGCGCCCGGTCAGAACGTGGGTCATTCGGTCGCCGGACATGTGGACGGACGCGTCGAGATTCCTCTTGGAGAGCGTCCTCACGTAGTGCCCCTCCGTGTGCGTCCAGAAACGTTCAAGCGGCGTCGGGGCTCTCCGCTTTCCGGCGCGCTTGTCGTCGTCGGCACGCTTGGCACGCGCCCGCTTCCGCGGGGATCGAGCCTTCCTCGTAGCGATGAGCCGATCTCGGGCAAACATGACGTGGCCTCGCAGTGACGTCAGCTCGGCGAGGTGTTTCTCCCGCGCGCGCTTTGAGACGTTCGTCGGGCCCCTCGTCATCTGGATCGGCGACGACGAAGTGGCTGGACGGAACGGGCGTGAAGCCAGCCCGCGCGAGCGCGTTGGCGGTGCCGCGACCGGGGTAGCGAAGGTCTTCAGCCTCTCCTCCGGGGATGCGAGTTGCTCTTACGGTACCCGCCGGCGACAGGCCGCGCGAGGATCCCGTCGTCCACCGTACGCTTGCCTCGCCAGCCCTCAGTCCCCCGCCGGCGCCGGCTCCTCGACCCGCACTTCGTCCTCCACCTCCACGTAGATCTCGCCCCCCGCGTCCTTGAACCTCTCCGCCTGCTCCGCCATCCCGGCCTCCAGCACCTCGTGCTCCAGAAGGTTGTTCTCGGCGGCGTAGTCCCGGATGTCCTGCGTGATCTTCATCGAGCAGAACTTCGGGCCGCACATCGAGCAGAAGTGCGCGACCTTGGCTCCCTCGGCGGGCAGTGTCTCGTCGTGGTACGCGCGGGCGGTGACGGGGTCGAGAGCCAGGTTGAACTGGTCCTCCCACCGGAACTCGAAGCGCGCCTTCGACAGCGCGTCGTCCCAGTCCTTCGCCCGCGGGTGCCCCTTGGCGAGGTCGGCGGCGTGGGCGGCGATCTTGTAGGTGATGACGCCGGCCTTCACGTCGTCGCGGTTCGGCAGCCCGAGGTGCTCCTTGGGCGTCACGTAGCAGAGCATCGCCGTCCCGTACCAGCCGATCTGCGCGGCACCGATCGCGGAGGTGATGTGGTCGTAGCCGGGGGCGAC
>JANQME010000454.1 GCA_028280205.1 Longimicrobiales bacterium | reverse complement strand
TCTGTTCGAGGTTCCAGTGTTCGACCTGCCGACCTACGCGCTGTCGACGGCGGCCCTGGTCGTCGCGGCAACCCTCGCGGTCCTCCTGCCCGCCCGGCGGGCCGGGTCCATCGATCCGCTGGAGGCGATCAGGAATGACTGACTCGAACGGTCCCTCCCGACGAGCCGACCACCTACCGCAGCGGATCGCCAAAGGGGGCGCGACGACACTCGTGCTGGCGCTCCTCGCGGAGCGGCCCATGTACGGCTACGAGCTCGTACAGACGATCCACGAGCGTTCCGACGGCCTGCTCACCTTCGGCGAGGGAACCGTCTACCCCATCCTCTACAGCCTCCGCGATCGGGGCTACCTGGTCGGCGAATCCCAGGAGTCGGCCGAGGGCCGCGTACGCCGCGTCTATCGCGTCAAGCCTGCGGGACTCGAGGCGCTCACGCAGTGGCGGGCCGAATGGACCCGGTTGAGCGAAGGCATGCGTCTCGCGCTTCGCGGGACCTCATAGGGCGGCCCCGTCCGACGACGACTCGAGCCACTCCGTGTGCCCCCCGAGGTTGATCGCCAGGTGCTCACCCGCTCCGCCCGGCGCCGCTCCGTGCCAGTGCTCGACTTCGGCCTCGATGACGACGAGGTCGCCGGGCTCCAGCACGAGCTCCATGCCGTCGCGATCCACCACGACGCAACGGCCGCTCAGGCCGAACAGGAGCTGAACGTCGTTGTGCGCGTGCCAGTTCGTGCGCCCGCCCTCGCGGAAGTCGACCCGGTAGAGCCGCACCGACTCGCCGTCGGTCCGGCCGAGCACCCGCTGCAGGGTCGCCGACCCGACGAAGTTCGATGCATCGGCGGGCTCGACGGCACGCTCCACCGCCGTGATGCGCTTCATGGCCGCGGCTCCGGACGCCGCTCCGACGGGCCCGTGCGGGCGGCCGCGATCGACGCCCGGACGGCGCGAGCCGTGATCTCCGCACGGTACGCGACGAGCCTCCGGCCGTTCTCGATCGTCTGCTCCAGCGGATCGAGGCTGACTCCGTTGATGCTGAACAGCCCGGCCTCCTGACGCTGCCGCGCCCGGATCCGTTCCGGGTCGGTCGTCGCGATGATCGACGAGTAGTGGTAGTCGTCGTGGTACTCGTTGCGCGTCGCCACGCACTCGTCCGGCTGCTGGAAGATCTCGAGCTCTTCCTTGAGGAAGTCGCAGGAGTAGATGTCCTCGGTGTAGTACGCCCCGATGTGGTGGACGCGGGTACGGGTCGGACCGCCCGCCCATGCGGCGTTGAGTCGATCGGCCACGTTCTGCATCCCGCGTGTGTTGCCCCCGCTGTCTCCGATCAGCACCACGTCCAGGAAGCCGTGCGCGGCGAGCGAGGCGACGACGTCGGTGAGCAGCGCCTCGAACGTCTCCTGCCGCACGCTGATCGTGGCGTGGTAGCGCATGTGCCCGCTCGGGGGATCGATCGAGCCTTCGGGCACGAACTTCACGATCGGGGCGACGAGGGCGTCGCCGAGCTCTCGTGCGATCGCCTCGGTCGTGGCGCTCAGCACGAAGTTGTGCTTGCCCGAGGCGACGTACGGCCCGTTCTGCTCCACGCCGCCGGTCCCGACGATCGCGGTGGTCACCCCGTCCGCGAGGGCGTCGCGCACCTCCATCCACGTCATCTCCTCGATGAACACGGTGTTGGAGCCCGCGATCGGACGGGGGGCATCGAGGTCCTGGGCGCCGGCCGCGCCCGGGACCGCAAGCAGAACGGACGAGGCGAGCGCGAAGCGTGCGCGGGACTGCAGGACTTCGGACATGGCGGACCTCCTGGGATCGGGACCGCCAAGTTGCGGTGATCGGCGCCGGGGCTCCAGCCCGGCTCGGCCACCTCGAGGTCGTCCGCCGCACCCAGCGGCCGCGACCACAACCTCGTGGTCGTCCGCCTCAGCCCGCAGCGGCGACCTCCTCCAGAGGAGTCGCCTCCAGCTCCGCCGCACGCTGCTCACCGAACCGCCCGATGCGGATCGCGACGATCGCCCACAGGGCCGCAGCCGGCGCCGCGACGAGCGCGATCGGTCCCACGGTCAATCCGATGAAGGCGAGACCCGCGTAGATCCAGCCGCTCACGAGATCGCCGCCGCGGTACACGGCCGCGTCGATGAACGCCTTGGACTTGTACTTCTCCTCGCGCGACAGGACGGTGAACAGGACCTCGCGCGCGGGCTTCGCCAGCCCGTACCGGCCGGCGCGGTACACGACCTGGACGACGACGAGCGTCCAGAGCGTCGGCCAGACCCCGAGCGCGACGAAGCCTCCGGCCACCGTGACCGGGACGATCGCGAGCGTCACGGCCACGCCGAGCCACTTGATGATCCGGGCCGTGAGGTAGACCTCGAAAAGGATCGTCAGGAGGTTCACGACGAGGTCGATGCGCGCGAGGAACGCCCGTCGTTCGCCCCGATCCGTCATCGTCTCGTAGACGAGGTCGGACTGCGCGAAGTACAGGATCGTCGACGCGAACGTCATCAGCGCGATGAAGGACGCGATCCCCAGCAAATACGGTGAGCGGAAGACCGCCTTCATGCCCGAGAGTGCGTCGCCGGACAGGGGCTTGTCGGACTCGCCCGCCCGTTGGACGTCACCGGTCCCGAAGCCACGGTGCAACGCCACGGCGAACCAGGAGGCGATCTCGAGGGGCACGCAGGACACCAGCAGGAGCGTGAAGACCGGCACCTGGGTGGCGATCGCGGCGGTGATACCCGCGCCGATCGCCGCACCCACCGACGCCCCGACCGCGATGAAGCCGAAAAGCCGCTTCCCCTGCTCGTTGGTGAAGCAGTCCGCGACCAGCCCCCAGAAGACCGTGACCACGAAGAGCGCGAAGACGCTCGTCCAGACGTAGAAGACCCGGTCGATCCAGACGTACGTCGACTCGGGCAGGAGCTGTAGAGCGGCCCAGAATCCGATCAGGCAGGCGATGAAGAAACGGTTCGCCAGCGGAACGAACACGCCGCGCGGGTAGCGCGAAGCGATCCACGAGTAGCCCTGGACCGCCAGGATCATCACGAAGAAGACGACGGTCCACAGGATCTGCAGATTCCCCCGGTCCGCCGCCGCGATCTCGTCCCGCACGGCGCGCAGGATGTAGTACGAGAGCATGATCGAGAAGCCGTACAGAGCGGCCTGCACCATGCCTCGTGGCTCGTCGTCGTCGCGGAACTCGACGATCCATCCGAGGAGGGATCTCAGCACCGTGGTTCTCCGGGGCGTGAGGGTGGGCGAATCAGGGACACCAGCGCCACGGCGTGCGTTGACCGGCGCTCACGCCTGTCCCCGGGCCGCGTGCCACGCGTCCAGGACCGCGCGCTCGCGCTCGCGGCTCAAGCCGAAGCGGCGCTCGCCGTCGACCCACGGCCGGTTTGCCCGGCGCTCCGGTGGCCGGGTCCGCTCCCACGCGAGCAGGTCGCGGGTGGTGACCGCGATCGGCCGGAAGGTGAGCCCCGCGGCGACGGCGTCGCGCACGTCGACGAACATCAGCGGATCGCCGGGAACCCACGCCGGCAGGTCGGACCACGGCGCCACGCCCTCGGCCTCGAGGAACGACTCCGGCACCCAGGTCAGCTCGTGGGAGGCCTCGACGGCGGACCCGATCTCCTCAAGCATCGAGCGCATCGATGTCCGCTCGGCCGGGCCGGTGGCGTTGAAGTCGCCGGTTGTGCCGTGCTCCGCCAGACGGACGATCCACTCAGTGAGGTCGCGCTGATCGATGACCTGGATCGCATGCTCGGGGTTGCCCGGGGCGAGGATCTCGCCGCCTTCATCCAGGCGGACGGGCCAGTAGGTGAAGCGTTCGGTCTCGTCTCCCGGCCCCACGATCAGCCCCGGACGGACGATCGTGGCGGCGCCCGGGAACGCGGCGTGCACGATGTCTTCCGAGAGGGTCTTCATGAGCCCGTACGGCGCGTCGTCCCCGTCGCTCCACCCTGCGGGTCGATCGACGCGCGGGTGGTCCTCGTCCACGGTAGGCTCGGTCAGGACGCGCTCCGCGTTGTCCCATCCGAAGCCGTCCAGCGCGTACGCGGAGATCGACGACACGAACACGTACTGCGACGCGCTCCCGGCCAGCAGCTCGGTGCTCTTCTGCACCCACCGGTAGTCCTGGGCGTTGTTGTCGAGCACGACGTCCCACGTTCGGCCCTCGAGCGCGGTGTGGTCGTCGTTCCGGTCCCCGACGAGCTGCTCGACGGTATCGGGGAGGTCGATCTGACGGCGCCCCCGCGTGAAGATCGAGACCCGGTGACCACGCTCGACGGCGTAGCGGACCATGTGCGGCCCGATGAAGCCGGTCCCGCCGAGGACGAGCAGCCGCTTCGGCTCCGGATCCGCCTCGGCGTCCGCCTGCGACGCTTCCGATCTTCCACCGCACCCCGTCCCGCCCAACGCGAGCCCCGCACCCACCACCCCCGCCGTCCTGACGAACTCCCTCCGTGTCGGACTCACCTCATCCCCCCTGGTTCGGACCCATGCGGCCTCCGAGTCGGAGTCCGCCACCGGAAGGGGACACTGCCGGGGCCAGCGACGGTCGGCAAGATGTCGGAGGCTCGGCGGGGTCGACGCCGAGGACGGTCAGCGTCGAGACAGCGGGATCCCGACGCGGGTGAGGAACTCGAGAGAGCGGTTGCGCGCGGAGAGGAAGTCGCCCGCGTGCGCGTCGCTCAGCCCCTCGAGCCACCGCGTCTCGAGCTCCACCCTGTAGCGGTCCGCGACCGTGACGCCGAGCCCCGCTCCGATGTGGACGCCGAAGGTCGGCCCGACCTCGCGGTTGAGTGCCGGCGTCAGCGCCGAGTCGACCCGCCGCTGAAGCGTCTGATCGACCGTCGGGCCCGCGGCGAGGTGAAGTCGAACCGGTCCGAGAGCGCGGAAGGCGCGCGCGTGAAGCGCGAAGCCCAGGAAGTCGGCCCGCACCGATCCCGCGGGCGCGCCCGCTCCATCCACGACATCGAGGCCGCGCTGCGACCAGAGGATCTCCGCCCGCACGGCGAACCAGGAAAGGGGAGTGGCCGCCTGGCCGAAGGCGCCGAGCACGATGCCACCGACGGTCTCCGTATCCGCCTCGGGCTTCCAGATCCCGTCGTTCACGGCCCACCCGGCGACGATGCCCACGATCGTCGGCTCGGAGGCGCTGGGCGCGTCGGAGGCCTGCTGCGCCGCGAGATCCGCGGGCATCGGCCCCGACAGAAGCAGGGCGAAGATGAAGGGCACCTTCCCGCCCGGTATCGGGGATGCCCCCACGCCCACCCTCAGAGGAGGGTGGACGAGAGGACGTCCGAGTTGTAGCCGACCACCAGCGTGTCGCCGGTTCGAAGGGCCGGCGCCCGAAGCTTGCCGGAGCGCCCCAGCATCATGCCGAGAAGCTCCTCGTCGGACGGGCGATCCGACTTCAGATCGAAGCTCTCGATCTTCTTGCCCTTGGCCACGTGCAGGTGCCGGACGCCGTCCAGCAGCGCCAGCGCGGCCTCCCCTTCGATGGGATCCTTTCCGGTGCTCTGCACCTCGCCGTCCTGGATCCCGTGCTGCGCAAGAAACTCTTGCGTGCGTTTGCAGCTCGTTCAGCCGGGGCGGTGGTACCGCCACTCGAGGCTGCGCGTCATCCCTCACTCCTCGCCGATGAGTTCGTCGTCTCCAGCGCGCTCGCGGCCCGCCATTCGCGCTCAAGTATACCCCACATGAGGCTGTCCCTCACCTCCCCGCGGATCACGGTATCTTCCCGAAGCAGACCCTCCACCCGCATGCCCAGCTTCTCCAGGACACGGCGCGACGCTCCGTTCTCCGGGTCGCACGCGGCCCAGATGCGCCGCAGGCCGAGCACATCGAAGCCCATCGCGACCATCTCGCGCGCCGCCTCCGACGCGATTCCACGGCCCCAGGCGCTCCGGGCGTAGGCATACCCGAGCATCGCCTGACCCTCGTCCGCGTTCCTGACATAGAGCCCGACCGAGCCGAGCAACCCGGGGGCGTCCCTCAGCTCCACCCCGAAGACGTAGTCCAGGCGCTCTTCGGCGGCCGCCGCCAGCATGCAGTGCGCGAGGAAGTCGAGCGTGTCCTGCGGGCTGTTCGGCCCCCAGGGCACGTGGCGCACGACCTCGGGGTCGGACGCGTACGCGTGGACCGCATCGAAGTCGCGCTCTCCGATCTCCCGGAGGACGAGCCGATCGGTCTCGAGGAGCGGCAGCACGTCAGCGTTCGATCAAGAGTCGCTCGAGGAGCGGCGCCGAGCCGCGCGAGCGAGACCGGCGAACCGTCTCACCCGACGCCGTCGCCCAGGAGTTCACGCTCCCTTCCGGCGGCGAGCTCGGCCCGCCGGGCGATCGCGACCGCGCCGGGCGCGAACGTGCCGCCGAGCATCGCCGTGACCCCCATCGCTCCCGCGATCTGGGCGATCGTCGTGCCGGCCCCGAAGAAGGGCACGAAGAGGAGCGGCACCGCCGCGGAGCCGAGCACACCCCAGACCGCGACCCGCCGCAGCGACAGCTCCCCGAGCACCTTGGTCCCGTCGGCCAGCGAGAGGAGCGCACCGAAGCCGATGCCGGACACGAATCCGTACGCGGCCATGCCCAAGCCCCACACGGCGACCGGGTTCTCGAAGCTCCACAGATACGGGTCGATCACACCGAGCACGAATCCGATCCCGGCTCCGATGAGACCCCAGAGCGCACCCCACGTGATCCCGACCCCGGTCAGGCCGCGGATGCGGCGCAGCAGCTTCGTCAGCATGATCGTCCTCCGGCCGCCCAACCGGCGGCGTGCTCGTCCGTGTCCTGCGGAGCATACGACCGAACGCGGGGTTGATACGTTCCGCGCGGCACGCACTCCTTACGACCGAAGATGAGCGAACGACGATACTCCGACCAAGAAGTCGCCGAGATCCTCGATCGGGCGACGGAGACCGGCGGCGCCTCCTCGTCCGGCGGAGCTTCGTCCACCGGCGGGCTCACGCTCCGCGAGCTTCAGGAGATCGGGGAGGAAGTCGGAATCCCCAGGGACGTCGTCGCCCGTGCCGCGGCGAGCCTGGACCGGCCCCTGCCCGATCCCTCGGCCCACCGGACCTTTCTCGGCCTGCGGATCGGGGTAGGGCGCGCCGTCGATCTGCCGCGCCCTCTCACGGAGGACGAGTGGAATCGCCTCGTCGTCGATCTGCGCATGACGTTCGACGCCAAGGGAAAGATCCGGCAGGACGGCGCCTTCCGTCAGTGGACGAACGGGAATCTGCAGGCGCTGCTCGAGCCGCACGGCGATGGGCAGCGGTTCCGGCTGCGCACGCTCAAGGGCAGTGCGATGCCGTACATGATCACCGGCTCGGTGCTGCTGGGCGTGTCCGCGGTCGGTGCGATCGCGGGCTTCTTGGCCGGCCGAGCCGGCGGCGACTTCCTCGCGACGGGCCTGATGGGACTCGCCTTCTTCGTCGCCGGTCGATTCCGCCTCCCCGAGTGGGCGCGGACCCG
>JANQME010000448.1 GCA_028280205.1 Longimicrobiales bacterium | reverse complement strand
CGGGTCCGTCACGGCCACCGACGTCGTCGAGGCCGCGAACGCCTCGGGCGATCTCGACTTCGAGCTCGACAAGAAGGCGGTCCTGCTCGACGATCCGATCAAGGAGCTGGGCTCGGTCGACGTGCCGGTCCGTCTGCACGCCGAGGTGGAGGTGACGATCTCCGTGCTCGTGGACCGCGAGGACGGCTGAGCACCGAGCTGATGCTCCCGGTCGCCGACACGTCCGACTTCCCCGAAGAGGTCCGCCGCTCGGCGGAGCTTGCGCGCGACCGGAAGGCCCAGGACGTCGTGGTGCTGGACCTGCGCGGGATCTCCACGGCGACGGACTACTTCGTGATCGCCACGGGGCGTTCGGACGTCCAGGTGCGTGCGATCGCCGACCACGTCGTCGAAGAGCTCAAGAAGGACGAGGTGCGGCCCGAGCACGTTGAAGGGCTGCGCGGGGCTCGGTGGGCACTCCTGGACTACGTGGACTTCGTGGTCCACGTCTTCCACCCCGAAGCGCGCTCCTTCTACCAGCTCGAAACGCTGTGGGGCGATGCACCGCGCTGGGAGGCCCCAGCCGTGGACGAGGCGGGGTAAAGCCCCAACAGCATTGGACTTTCGGCGCTCCGGGTCGGATTGCCGAAGGCGAGGCTCTCGTCTACCTTTGCCCACCGAGCGTCGGTGGCCGATGAGCGCCGATCCTCCTGTCCCTCCTTGCCGGTATCCATGGTCGAGTTCCCCGACTGGCAGCCCCTGAACGGGGCGGCGCTGCCCTCGCCCGGGGCGGGACGGGTGGTCGCGCTGGTCGCCTCGGAGGGTGCCGCGGGTGAATGGGGCGCGAAGGCGGCCGTCGAGCTCGCTCGAGGATGGGCCCGGGAGGGAGGGCGCGTGATGCTGGTGGATGCGGCGCTGACCCGTCCGAGCCTGCACGGCGAGCTCGGCCTCCCGAACCGGGAGGGGCTCACCGACGCGACTCTCTACGGCGCGTCGATGTCCCGGGTGGCGCAGGCGCCCGAGGGCGAGCGCTTCCTCCTCGTGACCGCCGGAACGGCGGTGGCGAACGCCGACACGGTCGCCGGTGACGAGCGGTGGGCGCGCATCGCCGGGAGCACGGCGGAGGCCGGCGTCACGCTCGCGCTCTACCTGGAGGACGGCGAGGAGGGTGCCGTGGCCTTCCTCGGCTCCGCCTCGGACATCGTCGTGCTCGCCGGGCCGGACGAGGACCCACCGTCGTCGATCCGGAATCTCGAGCCGCTGGTGCGCGCCGTGCTGGGACCGTCCGGGGCGCCCCCGTCGGCCGCCGCGGCGGCCGACGACGGGGCTCCGGCCGCTCCGGCCTCCTCGAACGGCTTCGCCCGCATGGTGGTCCTCGTCGTCATGGCGATCGTGATCGCCGCCGCGCTCGGCTTTCTCCTTTCCTCGGGCGGCGGATGAGGCTCAAGAGGCTCAAGGTTCAGGGCTTCAAGTCATTCGCGGACGCCACCACGGTCGACTTCCACGAGGGCATTACCGCGATCGTGGGGCCCAACGGCTGCGGGAAGTCCAACATCTCCGATGCGATCCGATGGGTGCTCGGTGAACAGCGGCCGACGGCGATCCGGGGCGCGAAGATGGAAGAGGCGATCTTCCAGGGCACGGTCCATCGTCGCCCCGTGAATCGGGGCTCGGTCGCCCTCACCGTCACGAATGAGGACGGAACGCTCCCGGTCCCCTTCGAGGAGGTCGAGATCGGCCGCCAGGTATTCCGGGATGGGGGCAGCGACTACACGATCAACCGCTCGACGGTCCGGCTGCGCGATGTCGTGGACCTCTGCCGTGACACCGGTCTCGGGGCGAACGCGTACGCGATGATCGAGAACCGGATGATCGACGCCATCCTCTCCGACCGAGCCGAGGAGCGGCGCGGCCTGTTCGAGGAAGCGTCGGGCATCGGGAAGTACAAGGACCGACGCAAGGCGGCCGTGCGCCGTCTCGAACGGGCCGAGATGGACCTCCAGCGCCTCGAGGACGTCATCGCCGAGGTCCAGACGAAGGTCCGCTCGCTGGCGCGTCAGAAGGGGAAGGCGCAGAGGTTCACCGAGTACCGTGCCCGCCGGCTGGACGTGGAGGTGGCGGTCGTGCGCCACCAGCTCGAGGGGTTGCGGACCCGGCTCGAGACCGTGAGCGCCGAGCTCGCGAGTGACCGGCGGACGGAGCAGGGGATGGTGGCGGAGCTCGCCGCTGCCGAGGCCGAGTACGAGGCGCTCCGGCTGAGGGAGGTGGACGCGGAGCGGGAGCGGGTCGCGGCGGCGGGCGTGCTCGACGAGGTGCGCGAGCAGCTCGTGCGGTGGGAGCGTGACCTGGCGGTGGCCGACGAGCGCGCCTCGTACGCGGAGCGCCGACTCGCTCAAATCGAAGGGGAGCGCGCGGACGCGCGCGCGCGTGTCCGGACGCTCGAGTCCGAGGCGACGGAGCTCGGTGCCGAACGGGACCGCGTCGAGGGCGAGCTCTCGAAGATCCGTGCGGTCGCGGAGGAGCGCGCGACCGAGACGCGAGCGTTCCGGGAATCGGTGGAAGGCGCCCGCGCCCGCCTCGCGGAGGTCGAGTCGACCGCCCGGAGCCTAAGT
>JANQME010000420.1 GCA_028280205.1 Longimicrobiales bacterium | reverse complement strand
ACGAAGGCGACCTTGGCACCCGTCGGCTCTTCATGCCCCGGGGGGCGACCCCGATCACCGAGAAGGCCGTACCGTCGATCCGGACCGTCTCTCCGACGGCGTCACGTCGACCGCCGAAGTCGCGCAACCAGACGTCGTACCCGATCACGGCCACGCGCACGTCGGCTCCGTTGCGTACCTCGTCCGCCGTGAATACGCGCCCGAGGAACGGCTCCGTGCCCAGGACGGAGAAGTAGTTTCCGGAGACCTCTTCCGTCAGAATCGGTCGGGTGGGGACGGCGGTTGCCGTGGTGGAAAACGACGCGGACCGCGTATCCACGAGCGCCACGCCGCCGAGGTCGTCGATCTCGGAGCGAAGATCGAGGTAGTCGGCGTACGAGACTCCGCCGAAGGCATGACCCGCCGGGTCCGTCCGGTACACCGTGACGAGGCGCGTGGGGTCGTCGAGTCCCACCGGAGCGGCGAGTACGAGGCCGTACACGGTCGCGATCACCACGGTGACACCGCCGATGCCCAAGCCCAACGACAGCACCGCCAACGCCATCGCGAGCGGCGACCGGATCATCATGCGAAGCCCGAGCAGGAGATCCGATCGAGCGTCCTCGAGGAGGCCTCGAGTCTTCCGGCGGGTCGGCCTGCGCGAACGGCGGAGGCGGCCGACGAGAACGGGAATCACGGACGTCACGACCTGCCGGCGGTACCACCAGATGGCGCCGACCCTGCCCTGGGACGCGACACGCTCGTCGAACTCCTCGTCCAAATCGGCGAGGGCGAACCGCCGGTCCTCGGGATGGAGAATCGAGCGGAGCAGGCGACGCGCCAGGACCGGAGGCCGCGAACCACTCGGGAGCTTCACGCGCTCGTCTCCGTCACGACGTCCAACCCCGCCCCCCGAGCCATACGACCGAGCATGGACACCGAGTGGCGCAACGCGTGCAGACCCTCGGGGGTGATCGTGCAGTACCGGCGTGGACGTCCGCGTCGACCACTCGGTTCCTCGGGCTCACGAACCTCGAGGAACCCCTTCCCTTCCAGGCGGGCCATCGTCGTATACAGGGCGCCGACCGAGACGGGGCGGCTCGTGCGGGACTCGATGCACCTGCGGATCGACAGTCCGTAGGCATCGTCTCCCAACTGTGACACGGCGAGCAGGACGTACATCTCGAACTCCGCCAGGAATTGGTCGGGCATGTGGGGCACCGTCCGGTGGGATCATTATTCCTACATATAGATAATAATAAGCGCAACGTGTCGCGCAGCAGGCCCGCCTCGACGCCCGACGACGGCCGCGGGCAGGCTCCCCCTACCGGCGCTCCTCGAGCACCACCGTCAGCGTTACCCGCTCCCCGTCCCGCTCCACCACGATCTCCACCTCGTCGCCGGGCTGCTGGTCCCGAAGGGCGTAGGTGTAGGCGTAGATGTCGGTGACCTCCCGCCCGGCGAACTCGACGACCACGTCACCGGCCTGCAGGCCGCCCTTCTCGGCGGGGCTGCCCTTGCGGACGCCGGTGAGGCGCAGCCCGTGGTCGCGGGGTGTCATGTCCGGGATCGAGCCGAGGTAGACGCCGCCGTACGCACTCCGCGACGACTGCGATCCGGAGCCGGGGGCGGAGGGCCGAGGCTGGGTGACCGGGGTGAGCGCGACAATCCTCGCTCCTCCGCCGGCGAGCCGGCGCGTGACGCCCGTGGTCAGCTCGGCGATACGCTCCATCCCGTCCACGTCGACCTTCCACCAGTCGTCCGAGGGTCGGTGGTAGTCGGCGTGGGTATTCGAGAAGAAGTGCAGGACGGGGATCCCCTTGCCGTAGAAGGAGGAGTGGTCCGACGGGCCGTACCCGTCGGGTGCCTTGCCGACGCGGAGCGGGCGGGCGAGCTCGGCGTTCGCGCCGTCGACGATGGCGTCCCACTCTTCGGCGGTGCCGAAGCCGTAGACGGTCACGGCGTCATCCACGACCCGCCCGACCATGTCGAGGTTCAGCATGGCGACCACGTCCTCGAGGTCGACCGTGGGCTCGGCGACGAAGTGTGCCGAACCCCACAGTCCGCGCTCCTCTCCGGTGAAGGTGAGGAAGAGCACCGACCGGGCTGGAGGGGGATCTTCCGCCAGACTTCGGGCGATCTCGATCAGCGCCGCCGTGCCGCTGGCGTTGTCGTCGGCACCGTTGTGGACCTCGCGCGAATCCGGCGCAAGCGAGCCCTCGCCACCCATCCCGAGGTGGTCGTGGTGCGCACCGACGATCACGACCTCGTCGCGGAGCGCGGGATCGGATCCGGGCAGGAGACCCGCAACGTTCCATGCGTCGACCCGGCGCGGGGAGACGTCGGTGGTGAGGGACGCCTCCGCCTCGGACTCGGCCGCTGCCCGCACCGTGTTCGCGTGCGCTCCGCTCACGATCACGACCGGGACCGAGAGCGTGGCCCGGGTCTCCCCGTCGAGGAGGGGCAGGTCCATACCGGCCGGAGCCAGGATGATCGCGGCGGCGGCGTTCCGCCCCGCCATCACCGTGCCCTTGAAGTGCGGATCGCCTCGCATCGAGACGCCATGCGGTACGTCCGGATCGCCCCACTCGAGGACGACGATCCGTCCGGTCACGTCCATACGGGCGTAGCGGTCCTCGGAGCTGCCCGGGCTGCTCAGCCCGTGGCCGCCGAACACGAGCCGGCCCTCGACGGATCCGCTTGCGGAGAAGCCCGTGGGAAGCCAGTCCGAGCCGGTGGCGAGTGGCGTTCCGGCCACGACGAGCGCATTGTCCGGGCCCATCTCTGCACCATTACGGATGGGGAACGCCTGGAAGTAGCTACCTTCTCCGCCTGCGGGCTCGAGGCCGAAGGCTTCGAACTGCTCCGCCACGTAGCGCGCGGCGCAGCGGGCGCCTTCGGTGCCCACGGCGCGGCCCTCGAGGCGATCGTCGGCCAGGTAGCGCACGTGCGCCAGAGCGCCGACGGTGCCGCGCGTCAGCGTCGCGGGGTCGGGGCAGCTCTGAGCCGACAGCGGGCTCGCGGCAACGAGGCCGAGGGCCGAGACCGAAGCGAATCTCGCGAGAGAGGACCGAGTACCGTGAATCATCGAACGCTTGCCGTGCTGACGTGGTCGACCGCGATCCTGGGATGCGGAGCCGGAGACGGAGGAAGTGCTTCGGTGGGGGATACCCCGGCCGAAGACCGTAGTCCCGCGGCGAATCTCGCCGCCGAGGGGGTCGCGCTGACGTACGACGGCGAGACCCGGCTGCGGAACGTCCGACAGCTCACCGCCGGAGGCGAGAACGCCGAGGCGTACTGGGCCTTCGACAACTCGATGCTGATCTATCAGGCCAAGAAGCCCGGCATGGAGTGCGACCAGATCTACATGCTCGATCCGCACTCGGCGGAGACGCACATGGTGAGCACGGGCGAAGGACGGACGACCTGCTCGTACTTCTACCCCTCCGGCGATCGGATCATCTATTCGTCGACGCACCACCACGACGCGTCGTGCCCACCGAACCCCGACTTCTCGATGGGCTACGTCTGGCCGATCTACGAGACGTACGACATCTGGATGGCGAACACGGACGGCTCGAATCTCGAACAGCTCACGACCGAGGAAGGCTACGATGCCGAGGCGACGGTCTCGCCGCAGGGTGACCGGGTCGTATTCACGAGCGCCCGCAACGGTGACCTCGACCTGTACTCGATGAACCTCGACGGAACCGACGTGGTCCAGCTCACCGACCGCCTGGGGTACGACGGCGGCGCGTTCTACTCACCCGACGGCTCGAAGATCGTGTGGCGGGCGCACTACCCGGAGCCCGGCGGCGCCGAGGCCGAGGACTACGTGAACCTCCTGAGCCAGGGTCTTCTGCGTCCGGGCGAG
>JANQME010000400.1 GCA_028280205.1 Longimicrobiales bacterium | reverse complement strand
CGCGGTCCGCCGCACGCTCCAGCTCCGAGCGCGGGGTTCCGTAGAGCCTGCCGTGCACGCGCGCCCACTCGACGAAAGCCCCGTCGGCCACCTGGCGCTCGAAGTCGGCGCGGTCGAGGAAGCGGTAGTCGATGCCGTCGCGCTCCCCGTCCCGGGGCCGACGCGTGGTGGCCGAGATCGAGAAGGTGTACGGCCCCTCGCCCTCGACCAGCTCGTGCGCGATCGTCGTCTTCCCGGTGCCGCTCGTCGCCACGAGGACGATGGGCGGGTGCGCCTTATTCACTCGACGTTCTCGACCTGCTCGCGGATGCGTTCCAGCTCCTCCTTCACCGCGATCGCGGCCTGGCCGAGCTCGGCGTCGTTCGCCTTGGAACCCATGGTGTTGGCTTCGCGGTGCATCTCCTGCGACAGAAAGGAGAGCCGCTTGCCGACCGGCTCGGAACCGTCCCCGGCGAGCGCCTCGCGGAAGAGCTCGATGTGCGAGCGGAAGCGTACGATCTCCTCGTTGATGTCCCACCTCTCCGCCAGGTAGGCGATCTCCCGCGCGAGCCGCTCCTCGTCGACCTCGACCTGGTCCGCGAGCTCGCGCACGGCCTCGCGCAATCGATCCCGGTGCTCCACGAGCCGCTTCGGAGCCCGCTCCTCGACGACGTCGAGCCGGGTGGCGATCGCATCGAGCCGCTCTCCGAGATCGGCCGAAAGCCGTGCTCCCTCGGCCTCGCGCATGGCCCGGCAGGCCGCGCCGGCCTCATCGGCGAGCGTCGCGACCAGCTCGACCTCCACACCCGCCGTCCGATCCACGTCGGGCGCCTGGAAGATGTCCGGGAAGCGGAGCAGCATGCCGAGGTCGGGCTCGCCCGGAAGCTCGAGCTCGTCGCGCAGCCGCTCGAGCGCGGCCCGGTATCCGCGCGCCCGCTCCAGATCGACCTCCGGCCCATGCTGGACCGTCGCCGTGGAACGGTCCAGGGTAAGCGCCGCGTTCACGTGACCCCGCGCGATGTGAGGGCGCAGCGCGTCGACGATCGGCTTCTCGAAGCGGTCGAAGCCCGAGGGGGTGCGGACGCTCGTGTTGAAGTAGCGGTGGTTCACCGTCTTGACCTCGAGCCTCAGCCGCCCCGCGGTGCAGTCGCGCTCGGCATCGCCCCAGCCGGTCATGCTTCGGATCATCGGGTCGGGTCCAGGAGGTTCAGGCGGTCTCAGTTCCAGAGGTCCCAGCGGATCGCATACGTGGTTCGCGTGACCGGGAGGAAGCGCTCCGGGTACTTCTGCAGCTCCCGCCGGAGCGTGAAGTTGTCGATCCCGAGCCAGAGCCGCACGGTCAGGACACGGATCTGCAGCCGACCGTACCAGCTCTGGTAGAAAGGCACCCGTGCGAGCCCTCCGGGTGTCGGCCCGCTCCCGTCTCCGGGGTCGGGACCCTCGGCCACGAAGGAGAGCATCGGGTCGTGCCCGCGTACGCCGCCGGAGACCCAGAACTCCAGGTTCCCGGACTCGAGGAAGATCCGGTTGAACTCGAACGCGGCCTGATACCAGCGGGCCGGCAGGTACGGCCCTTCCTCGTTCCACCACACGTACGCGCCCTCGAGCGTGAGCCCCCGGATGCCGGTCGGGAGCACGGCGGTCGCCTCGAAGCCGTTGCGGTGCACGCCGACGTCCGTGGGTGCCCCGAGATCGAGCTCGGTCGCCAGGGGAAGGGCGACGTCCGAGTACGCGTAGAGCGACGCCGCTCCGAGCGTCACGCCCCACCCCGCAAGCGTGCCACCCACGCGGAGCGTCTCTCGCTCCGTAAGCGCCTCGGTGCCCGGTCTGATCCCCTCGGGCGGCGCCTGCGGCGGTGGGCCGAGGCCGTCCACGACGGGCGCGTCCCGGCTCCCGAACGTGCCGGTCTCGTACGCTCCGAAGAGCGTCACGAAGCGGATCGGGGTGACCCACGCCCGGGCCCCCCAGTGCAGCGTGGTCGTGTCGTTCCACGCGCCCCGTGCGATCCGTCCCGACACCCCGCCCCAGCGGTCGTGGTCGAAGCCGGCCGATACGTCGACGCGCGAGGAGGGCACCTCGTCGTCGAAGAGCCGGTACGAGGCGCGCAGCCACAGCCCGCTCCGGTCCGCCCCGAGCGTGGCGCCGGCCTGTCGACGCACCCCGCCGAAGCGCGTTCCGGCCGTGTCGCCCTCGATGTCGAACGAGGTGCGCGCGCCGTACGCCTGCAGCGTCACGCCCTCCGCCACCTTCAGGCCGGCACGCAGCACGAGGTCGGTGCGGCCGGTCGTGGGGACGTACTCCTCCACCCGGGTGCTCGCACGGTTGCGACGGTAGTCGAAGCCGACGCCGAACCGGTTCTGCAGGTGGAGTTGGTAGCGGACCCACGAACCGGTCCGGTTCCCGCTCTCCGTGCGCTCCGCAGAGCGGCCGCGGGTGTCGATGCGCTCCAGACCCCCCGCGATGCTGCCGAGCAGCGCGCTCGGGTCCGTGTAGACGCCCCGGAAGAGGTTGGTGTCGAGATCGCCCGTCCCGGCCTCGATCACGGAGAACGTCCGACCGTCGTCGTACTCGTGCGACCACATCTCGACGATCATCTGTCCCAGCGACCGGTCCAGACGGATGCGCCCGATGCCCACCAGCGGCACGTGCTGGAGGTCGACGACCCCGCCCTCGACGGGGTAGAGCTCGAAGCCGTCGCGGAAGATCCGGTAGCCCGCCCCGCCCTGTCCGGCGAGGCTCATCGACGCAGGCGTGCCGTAGTCGCCGCCGAGCAGCGTCACGACGCCCGGGGTCTCCTGAAAGAGCTCGGCGAGCGTATTGGCGCCCGACGCCATGAGCGCGCGGCGGTTCCACTCCCACACGCCGGTCACGAAGCCGGACGCCGGCGGCCCGACCTTCGTATCGGGGAGGTTGTAGAAGATCGTGTCGGGATCGACCGCGAGCGTGTCGGCCAGCACCGTGTCGCCCGGCAGCGCGACCCCGGCCGAGTCGAGCACGAGCGAGTCGGGGAGGGCCGCAGAGTCGGGGAGAGCCGCAGAGTCGGGCGGCTCCTGGGCGACGAGCCCGCCGCAGGCTCCGGCGTCGGGCACGAGGAACGCGACCGCGCCGAGGGTGAGCAAGAGCCCCCCCACGCGGAGCCCCGCACGCAACCGTGCCCCGGCGCCCGAAGGCGACCGGGGCACGGAGAGGCCGGTCACTTCGGGGATCACCCCGCCCGACTCCGCACCCACTGCACGAGGAGTCGGGTCGGGAATCCGAGTGCGCCCTTCCGCTGGTAGGGCAGCTTGCCCTCTCCCCACGCTGTCCCGGCCACGTCGAGGTGCGCCCAGGCCGCATCCCCCACGAATTCGTGCAGGAAGGCGCCGGCCGTGATCGACCCGCCCGGCCGGCCGCCGACGTTCTGCAGGTCCGCCGTCGTCGAATCGAGCTGCCTGCGGAAGTCGTCCCAGAGGGGCAGCGGCCAGCAGCGCTCTCCCGACGCGTCTCCCGCGGCGCGGAGCTCCTCGACGAGCGCGTCGTCGTTGCCCATCACGGCGGCGGCGTGGTGGCCCAGGGCGATGATGACCGAGCCGGTGAGGGTGGCGCAGTCGACCATCGCGGCGGGTGCCAGGCGCGCGCCCCACGCGAGCGCGTCGGCCAGGATGAGGCGACCCTCGGCGTCCGTGTTGATGACCTCGATCGTCTTGCCGGCGAGCGAGGAGATCACGTCCCCGGGCTTGGTCGCGCTACCCGAGGGGAGGTTCTCCGACGAGGGGACGAGCCCCACCACGTTCGCCTTCACCCCGAGCTCGGCGATCGCCTGCATCGCGCCGATCACCGCCGCACCACCCGACATGTCGTACTTCATCTCCTCCATGCCCTTGGGGGGCTTGAGCGAGATGCCCCCGGCGTCGAAGGTCAGCCCCTTGCCGACGAGGATCAGCGGCGGCTCGCCCTCCTCCCCACCCCGGTGCTCGAGAACGATGAAGCGCGCCTCCTCGACCGATCCGCGCGAGACCGAGAGGACGGCGTGCATTCCCTCCTCGCGCATCCGCGCCTCGTCGAAGACGGTCGCCTGGAGGCCGACCGCACCGGCCATCCGGACCGACTCGTCGGCCAGGTGCGTCGG
>JANQME010000132.1 GCA_028280205.1 Longimicrobiales bacterium | reverse complement strand
GACTCGTTCGCCGGCGGTTTTCTCGGGTACCTGGCCGGCACGGGCTCCATCGGTCCGGGCGATCTGCGTCGGGCCATGGTATACGGTTCCGCGCTCGGCTCGTTCGCGTGCGAGCGCTTCAGCGTCGAGCGACTGCGCGACCTGGACGCCGAGGTCGTGCACCGCCGCGTGGACGAGTTCCGCCGGATCACCGCGTTCGAGACCGCGGTGCCGGCCTCCGGGCCGGCTTAGGAGGCCTCGGGATGTCGGACGGACGCAGCGACGGGCTCCGATACGCCGACGCCGGCGTCGACCTGGACGCCGCGGAGCGCGCCAAGGAGGGGTTGAGGTCGCTCGTCGCCTCCACGCGTGACTGCTTCACCCTCTCCGAGCTCGGGGCCTTCGGCGGTCTCTACGCCGTTCCGGACGACGTGGAGCAGCCTGTCCTCGTCTCCAGCGCCGACGGCGTCGGCACCAAGCTCAAGGTCGCCTTCGCGGCGAACCGGCACGACACGGTCGGGCAGTGCCTGGTGAACCACTGCGTCAACGACATCCTCGTCCAGGGTGCCCGCCCCCTCTTCTTCCTCGACTACCTGGCCACGGGCGAGATGGACGAGTCCGTCGTGCAGGACGTCGTGCGTGGCGTGGCGATCGCGTGCCGGGAGAACCGGTGCGCGCTGCTGGGCGGCGAGACGGCGCAGATGCCCGACTTCTACGCCGCCGGCGAGTACGACCTCGCAGGCTTCGTCGTCGGGGCCGTCGCGCGGGACCGGATCCTGGACGGCTCGCGGATCCGCGCGGGCGACGTGCTCGTGGGCCTCGCCTCGACCGGGCTGCACACCAACGGCTACTCGCTGGCGCGGCGGATCGTCTTCGATGTACTGGGCCTCGGGGTGGACGACGAGCTGCCCGGGACCGGCCGGACCGTGGGAGACGAGCTGCTCGCGGTGCATCGCAGCTACCTCGGCGCTCTCACCGCCCCCCTCGCCGAGGAGCGTGTGCACGGGCTCGCGCACGTGACCGGCGGGGGTATCCCCGGCAACCTGCCGCGGATTCTCCCCGAGGGGCTCGGTGCGGTCGTGGAGCGCTCCGCTTGGGAGATTCCGGCGGTGTTTCGCGCGCTGCAGGAGGCGGGCGGCGTCGAGCGCGACGAGATGGACCGCGTCTTCAACATGGGGATCGGCATGATCGTCGTGACCGAGCCGGCCGAGGTGCCCGCGATCGTGGGGGCGGCGGGGGAGATCGGGGCGTGGGAGATCGGCCGCGTCATCGAGGGCGAGGGGATCGGGTACCGGTGACCGCGGCCACGCACCGCCCGGCTCGACGCTCTCTCGTCTGGGCCGCTGCGGCCCTCCTGGGGCTGGCCGGCTCCGCAGGCGCGCAGACCGCGGACGCGCTCGCCGCCGCGTGTACCGTTCAGGGTGGGCTGCCGGCGCCGTGCGCCGCGTCCGCGGTCGCGGCTCGTGCGCTGCACGGACACCTCGCGCTCCTCGCGGGATTCGGATCCGAGGTCTCCGGGACGGCGACCACGCTGGGCACACGCGTCCAGGGCGGTCCCCGCCTCTCCTTCGCCGCACGCCTGGGCGCCGTCGATGTCGACCTGCCCGATCTCTCGGATCCGGCCGGGAGCCGCGAGACGGGCTCCGTGGTCCCGGCCTTCCACGCCGAGGCCTCCGTCGGCCTCTTCGACGGGGTGCGCCTCATGCCCACCGTGGGAGGCTTTTTGTCGCTGGACGTCTTCGGGCGGGCGGCGTTCATCCTCCTGCCCGAGTCCGAAGGCTTCGACGGCGGGACGACGGCCTATACCCTCGGGCTTCGCGCGGGCGTCTTCCGGGAAGGCTTCACGGTTCCCGGCGTCTCGGCGTCGGTGTCGAGGCGGTTCGTGGGGAACGTCGGATGGGGACGCGAGGACGACCCGTCCGTCGTCGTGGTGGACCCCGGCGTCACGTCGATCCGCGCCACGGTGGGCAAGGACCTCTTCGCGGTCGAGTGGATGGCGGGATTCGGCTGGGACGACATCGACGGAGACGCGACGGTCCGAGCGGCGGACGGGGTCGGGGGCTCCGCCTCGGTGACGAGCTCGGTCGACGCATCCCGAACGCTCTGGTTCGTCGGCGCCTCGATGACCTTCGGGATCGTGCTGAACGTCGCGGTGGAGGCGGGCTGGGCGGACGGCCACGACCCGGTCGCCGCCTACGCGGGCGACTTCGACCCGGGCGCCGGGACGGCCTTCGCGTCGTTCGCGGCGCGTTTCGTCCTTTGAGGGGCCGGTGGTGAGCGGACGGGACCCGACGGATGAGCAGGGCGAGGAGGATCGGGATCGGCTCTGGCTGGAGCGCGCGCGCACACTCGCGCACCGGGGGTGGGGCCAGGTCCACCCGAATCCCATGGTCGGATGCGTGCTGGTCCACGATGGAGAGATCGTGGGCGAAGGATACCACGAGGCCTTCGGTGGTCCGCACGCCGAGATCGTCGCGCTGGAGCGGGCACTGGGTCGGGCGGAAGGCGCGACCGCCTACGTTTCCCTCGAGCCGTGCAACCACGAGGGCAAGACGCCGCCGTGCGCCCGCGCGCTCGTCGAGGCCGGGGTGGCGCGCGTCGTCTTCGGAGCCGCGGATCCGGGTCGGGAATCCCGGGGTGGGGCGGAGACGCTCCGCGCCGCGGGCGTGCGCGTCGACGGACCGCTCTGGTCCGACGCCGAGGCGCGGGCCGAGAACCCGGACTTCTTTCACCGTGCGCGCCACGGAACACCCTTCGTGGCGCTCAAGCTCGCCATGACCCTGGACGCCCGGATCGCCGCCGAGCCCGGCGCGCGCACGCGGGTGACCGGACCGGAAGCCGAACGGGAGGTGCACCGCCTGCGCAGCGGGTGCGACGCCGTGATGGTCGGCGCCGGGACCGTTGCCGCCGACGATCCCCGTCTCACCGTCCGACTCGCGCCTCCGGGCCGCGAGCCCACCCGGCGGATCGTGCTTCTGCCCGACGCCTCGCTGGAGCCGGATGCGGCGCTTTTCGAAGACGTCCCGGAGTGGCCGCTGCACGTCTTCTGTCGGGAGGACGCGCGCGAGTCCGCGATGGAGCGACTGGAGGGTGCGGGTGCCCATGTGCATCCGGTTCCCGGGAGCGGCGAGGCGCTCGAACTCGACGTCGTGCTCCATACGTGCGGGGAGCTTGGGATCCGGTCGATCCTGTGCGAGGGCGGTGCGCGTCTGGCCGATCGCCTCCTGCGGGAGCGGCGCGTGCACCGCTTCTACCTGCTCGTCGCCGCCCGGACGTTCGGCGCGCGGGGCGTCCCGGCGTTCGCCGACGACGCCGACGCTTTGGACTGGGCCGGCTTCGTCCCGGCGGGTTCCCCGCGGCTGCTGGGCGGCGACGTTCTCCTGGCGTACGATCGAGGGGAGGACTGAGGTCGTGTTCAGCGGGATCGTCGAGGGAATCGGGACGGTAAGGGCGGTCGAAGACCGCGCGACCACACGTCGATTCCTCATCGAGGTGGACACCTTGGCCGGGGAGGTGGAGCCGGGAGACTCGATCTCGGTCGACGGCGCCTGCCTCACGGTTACCGAGGTCGCGGGCTCTCGCGTAGCGTTCGACGTGATCGGCACCACGCTCGAGCGCACGATCGCCGGCCGGTACGGGGAGGGGAGTCGAGTCAACCTCGAACGGGCGCTCGCGCTGGGAGCGCGTCTGGACGGCCATCTCGTTCAGGGCCATGTCGATGGCACAGGTTATCTCATGCAATCTGTGAAGGACGGCGAGTACTGGCTCATGGACTTCACCCTGCCGGCCGACGTGCACCGCGCGACCATCGAGCACGGGTCCGTCACGCTCAACGGCGTCAGCCTGACCGTCAGTGAACTCCTTCTCGACACGGGGGTTCGTATCGGCGTGATCCCCTTCACGCATGAGCACACGAACCTGGGTGCCCTCCGACCCGGCGACCCGGTGAACGTCGAGGGAGACCTCATCGGCAAGTACGTCGCCCGACTCCTTCCCACCGGCCGCAGCCCCGATGGCTGAGCGGCCCTTCGACCGGGTGGAGGACGCGATCGAGGCGGTCCGGCGTGGTGAGATCGTCATCGTCGCCGACGACGAGGACCGCGAGAACGAGGGCGACCTCGTGATGGCGGCTTCGAAGATCACACCCGACCACGTGAACTTCATGGCCCAGCACGGCCGGGGACTGATCTGCGTGACGCTCAAGCCGGAGCGCGCCGACCGGCTCGATCTGCCGCTCATGATCGATCGCAACACCGATCCGCAGGAGACCGCCTTCACCGTCTCCGTCGACGCGCACACCCGCTTCGGCGTGACGACCGGCATCAGCGCGCAGGACCGGGCCAAGACGATCGAGATCCTGGCCGACGACGACACACGGCCCGAGGACCTGCGGCGCCCCGGGCACATCTTTCCGCTGCGCGCGAAGGCGGGGGGCGTCCTGCGCCGCGTAGGTCAGACCGAGGCCTCCGTCGACCTGGCGGAGCTCGCCGGGCTGCCCGCCGTCGGCGTGATCTGCGAGATCCTGGACGAGGACGGCACGATGGCCCGTCGGCCGCGGCTCGAGGTCTTCGCGCGGGACCATAATCTGCGCTTCATCACGGTCGCGCAGCTCGTGGCGTACCGGCTCCGGCGCACCCGCCTCGTGGAGCGTCTCGCCCAGGCACGGATGCCCACCCGCGTGGGCGAGTTCGAGGTGATCGGCTACCGGAGCGTTTTGGACGGCCGCGAGCACGTCGCGCTGGTGAAGGGAGAGATCGACGGGCATGAAGACGTTCTGGTCCGGATGCACTCCGAGTGTCTCACCGGAGACGTCTTCGGCTCGCTCCGCTGCGACTGCGGCCAGCAGCTCGAAGCGGCGCTGCGCCAGATCGAGGAGGAGGGCGCCGGTGCGCTCGTGTACCTTCGACAGGAGGGACGGGGGATCGGGCTGGGCAACAAGCTCAAGGCGTACCACCTGCAGGAGTCCGGGCTCGACACGGTCGAGGCGAACGAAGCGCTCGGCTTCGGGCCGGATCTCCGGGACTACGGGATCGGCGCGCAGATCCTGCTCGACCTCGGGCTCCGTTCGATCCGTCTGCTCACGAACAACCCGAAGAAGGTCGTGGGCCTGGACGGCTACGATCTCGAGATCACCGACCGGGTTCCGCTCCGGATCGAGCCGGGGGAGCACAACGAGCGCTATCTGGAGACGAAGCGAGCCAAGCTGGGTCACTTCCTGTGAGCACCGAGGGCTCGTTCGTCGACGGTCTGAGGGGCACGCTCGACGCGTCGGGCCTGCGCGTGGCCGTGATCGTGGCCCGCTTCAACGCCGACATCACCGAACGCCTCCTCACCGGGGCCCGCGAAGCGCTGGCCGAGCACGGCTCCGACCCCTCCGACGTCACGATCGTCCGGGTGCCCGGCGCGTGGGAGCTGCCGCAGACGGCCGCGCGGGCCGTGCGGTCGGGCGCGTTCGACGCGGTCGTCACGCTCGGGTGCGTCATCCGTGGAGAGACGCCCCACTTCGAGTTCGTGTGCCAGGAGGCGTCGAGCGGGTTGGGCGCGGTGGCGCGCGCGGCGGACGTGCCGGTCGTCTTCGGTGTGCTGACCACCGACGACCATGCGCAGGCGGCGGCCCGCGCGGGCTCGGGCAAGAACAACAAGGGGTACGAGGCCGCGACGGCCGCGCTCGAGATGATCGCCGTGCACCGGGCGCTGGGGTGGACGTTGTGACCGCCGGAGGGGAGATCCGTGCCACCCCGAGGCTCGATCGGCTCGAGCGGATCGACCGCTCGCGCTCGCGCGCCTGGGCACTTCAGATCCACTACCGCTGGGAGAGTGGCGGCCGGCAGGGCTCGCTGCGCGACGCCCTGGTCGAGACGACGGCGACCCGACGGATCGCTCCGAGACGGGTCCCGTTCGTGCGCTCCCTCCTGCGCCGCCTCGACGACCACCTCCCGGAGATCGACGGTGCCCTCGCGAGCGCGCTGGACAACTGGAGCCTCGACCGGGTCTCCTCGATCGACCGCGGCGTCCTGCGGATCGGTGCGATCGAGCTCCTCTACGACGACGACGTGCCGCCGAAGGTGGCGATCCAGGAGGCGATCCGGCTGGCCGAGGCGTACGGCGGCAACGAGTCGCCGCGCTTCGTGAACGGTGTGCTCGACGCGCTCTTCAAGCGCGGCGGCGGGGGCGCCTGACAGGGCCGTCGCCGGTCCACGCGCCGTGCGCATCCTCGTCCTCAACTGGCTCGATCGCGAGAACCCGCAGGCCGGGGGAGCGGAGGAGCATCTCCATCGGACCTTCGGGCGTCTGGCGCGGTCGGGTCACGACGTCACGGCTCTCGTATCCGGGTGGCCGGGCTGTGCGCCCCGGGCGGAGCTCGATGGGATCGAAGTCCATCGGACCGGCACCCGCCACACCTTCTCGCTGGCCGCCCCGCGCTACTGGCGCCGGACCCTCGCAGACGGTGGCTTCGACGTGGTCGTGGAGGATCTGAACAAGGTCCCGCTCTTCACGCCGTACTGGATCGAGCCGCCGATCCTGCTCCTGGCGCACCACCTCTTCGGACTCACCGCCTTCCGTGCGGCGTCTCCTCCGGTCGCCGCGGCCACGTGGCTGCTGGAGCGGCCGATCCCCGTCGTGTACCGGGGCGTGCCCGTGGTGGCCGTGTCGGAGAGCACCCGAGACGACCTCGTCGCGCGCGGTCTGCGACCCGGGGACGTGGCCGTCATCCCCAACGGGGTCGACATCGCGCGCTACCGGCCCGACCCGTCCGTGCCGAAGTCGGTTCGCCCGACGCTCCTCTTCCTCGGACGGTTGAAGCAGTACAAGCGGGTGGACCTGCTGCTCGCGGCGGTTCGGGTGCTCGCGGCACGAGGGGTCGACGTCGAGCTGCTCGTGGCCGGTGCGGGGGACCGGTCCGAGGCCCTGCAGGCGGAGGCCGTGCGCCTCGGGTTGCAGGAGCGCGTCCGCTTCCTGGGCTACGTCCCGGACGATCGGAAGCTGGAGCTGCTGCGCTCGGCGTGGATCCACGTCCTGACGTCGGAGAAGGAGGGGTGGGGGATCACGAACGTGGAGGCCGGTGCGTGCGGGACGCCTTCCGTGGCGAGTGACGCGCCGGGCCTGCGCGAGTCGGTCGTGGACGGAGAGACCGGCCTCCTCGTTCCCCACGGCGACGTCGACGCGCTGGTGGACGCGCTCTCCGGGCTGATCGGCGATCCCGCCGCGCGGGAACGCATGGGAGAAGCGGCTCGTCGCTTCGCCGAGCGCTTCGGCTGGGATCGCACCGCGGAGGCCTTCGAAGACCGCCTCGGTCGGGTGGTCGCGGCATCGGCGGCTCGGTAACTTTCCGGAACGGTCCCCGCTTCGGCGTTCACCCCATCCACGAGGTCGTTTTCGTGCGGGTCACCACCACGGAAAGACACTGCGAAGTCCCCCGACCGGTCCTCGACCGGGCCGAGTCCCAGGTCGCCGGACTCGCCAAGTTCGAGCAGCGCGCGAGTCGCGCCGAGGTCGTCTTCTCGGACGAGAACCGAAGCCGCAAGGTCGAGATCGTCGTCTCGGTCGACGGCGCGCCCGAGGTCGTGGGACGCGGAGAGTCGGACGACTTCCGCAAGTCGCTCGACCAGGCCGTCGACCGTGTCCGCCGCCAGCTCCGCGACCGCCGCGAGCGTAGCCGGGACCACAAGGCTCCCCCACTGGGGGAGGGTCTCGCCCCGGAGTGACGGACGGGGGGGATCGGCCCTGAGCGGGAAGAGCATCTCGATTCGCGAGATCGTCGAAGCCAAGCGGGAGAGTCTGGCGCTCGATCAGCTCAACGACGGCGTGGGGCTCGACCGCCGGGCGGCGGACCCGGACGTGACTTCGCCGGGGCTCGCCCTGGCCGGATACACGGGCCGGGTCCCGGAGGGCCGGATGTGGGTCTTCGGGGAGACGGAGATGAGCTACCTGGCGTCTCTCGCCGACGCCGAGGCGATCGAGCGGCTGGACGCTCTGTTCGCCTTCGACGTGCCGGGGGTCTTCGTCTCGAAGGGCCAGGAGGTGCCGGAGTACTTCGTGGCAGCGGCCACCCGTTGCGGGGTGCCGGTGCTCCGGTCCCAGCGGACCACGAAGGAGCTCTACCAGCTCGTCAAGCCCTTCCTGGAGCGGGCGCTGGCACCGTCGACCACGCTGCACGGCTCCCTGGCGAGCGTCTACGGCGTCGGGCTCCTCTTCGTAGGAGAGAGCGGGGTCGGAAAGAGCGAGTGCGTGCTCGATCTGGTCGAGCGGGGCCATCGGCTCGTGGCCGACGACCTCGTCATGGTGACCCGTCAGGGCAACGACGTCCTCATCGGGCGCGGGCACGAGCTCCAGGGCCACCACATGGAGATCCGCGGCGTTGGCATCATCGACGTGTCGGCGCTCTTCGGCGTCCGCGCGATCCGTCAGCAGAAGCGCATCGAGGTGGTCGTCCAACTCGAGCTCTGGAACTCCGAGCGCTCCTACTCGCGCACCGGGCTGGAGGAGGACATGGAGGAGATCCTCGGCGTGGAGATCCCTCGGGTTACAGTGCCCCTGAATCCGGGGAAGAACATCACGGTCATCTCCGAGGTACTCGCCATGAACCACCTTCTGCGCTATTCGGGGGTACATTCGGCGCAGATGTTCGATCGCAAGCTTCGCCAGTACCTCGAGCAGGACTATGAGTGAGGAACGGGACCCGACACCGACGTCGGAGTCCGTCCGAGGAGTGGTGATCGCGCACGGCTCTATGGCCCACGCGATGGTCGAGGCCGTACGCCGGATCGCGGGCGACGCCGCCGACGCGCTTCACCCCCTGTCGAACGACGGACGCAGTCCGGCGGAGCTGCGGGCCGAGCTCGACGACGTCATGGGCGCGGGTCCGATCGTGGTTTTCGTCGACCTGCAGGCAGGGAGCTGCGGGATGGCGGCGCTCTCTTCGTGTCGTGACCAGGCCCGGCGGGTCGTCGTGTGCGGGGTGAACCTGCCAATGCTCCTGGACTTCGTCTTCCACCGCGACCTCCCGGTCGACGAGGCGGTGTCGCGGGCGCTGGAGCGGGGCCGCGCCTCGATCGTTGCGCCCCTCGCCGGGGGGACGTGAGGGAGCCGTGCCCATCGTCCTGTTCCGGGTCGACGAACGCCTCATCCACGGGCAGGTCGTCATCGGGTGGGGGCACGCCCTTCGCCCGGAGCGCTACCTCGTCGTCGACGACGACCTGGCCGAGTCGGCGTGGGAGCAGGAGCTCTATGCGCTGGCAGCCACGGGCGTCGACGTCGAGTTCCTGACCGTGGGGGGTGCGCGCGACCGGCTGGACGGGTGGCGCGCGGACCCGACCCGCTCGATCCTGCTCACGCGCGATGTCCGGTCGATGGCGCGGCTCGGGGAGGGTGGGGCGTTGGCGGACGAGCAGGTGAATCTGGGCGGACTGCACCACGAGCCCGGTAAGTCTGAGCTGCTTCCGTACCTGTTCGTGACACGCGAGGACCGTGAAGAGCTTCGCCGCCTCGCCGACTCCGGGGCCGAGGTGAGCGCGCGCGACCTCCCCGACGCCTCGCGTGTGCCGCTCGCCGACCTGATCGAAGCGTGAGCGCGCGGAGCTGAGTGGGCGGCCTCCAGCTCTTCGGCCTCGTCGTGCTCGGCGGTCTCGTCGGACTCGACGGCACGTCCGTGGGTCAGTTCATGGTGTCACGCCCGCTGATCGCGGGTGCGCTCGCCGGGTGGATCGTCGGCGACCCCGCCACCGGGATCGCGATGGGCGCGGTGCTCGAGCTCTTCCTCCTGGTCTCCTTCCCGACCGGCGGCTCTCGCTTCCCCGAGGGTTCCACGGCCACGGTCGTGGCGGTGGGCACGGCGTCGGCCGTCGGCGGGCCGGGGGCGCTTCCGCTGGGTGTCGCCCTCGGCCTGGCGTGGGGCCACCTCGGCGGCTCCACCGTGACCGCGCTCCGGAAGGCGAACACGCGCGCGGCCGCCGCGCCGGGACGGCCGATGGGACCGGGGCGGGTGGGTCGGGCCCTCACGCGCGGCATCGGGATGGACTTCGCGCGCGCGGTGCTCCTCACGGCGGCGGGGTTGACCGTGGGGACCGGGCTCCTCTCCTCTCCCGCGCGCGCGTGGCCGCTCTCCGACGACCGGTCGCTGGCGCTCCTCATCGTGGGCGGATTCGTTTCGGCCGGCATCTCCCTGCACGGCCTCGGGGGCGCGCGCGCCCGGGGGCTGTGGTTCCTCACCGGGGCGGCCATGGGTGTGGCGGCGATGCGGATCCTGTGACCGGGATCGGACGATCCACCGTGGGCGCGACCTTCCTCCGCTCCTTCCTCGTGCAAGGTGCGTGGAACTACCACACCATGCTGGGCACCGGCTTCGCGTTCGCGCTCCTCCCCGGCCTGCGCCGTCTCTATCGTCAGGACCCCGACGCGCTCGAGGCCGCCATCCGACGTCACACCGAGCACTTCAATGCCCACCCGTACCTGACCGGCGTCGCGCTGGGCGCGGCGCTGCGTCTCGAACAGGAGGGAGCGGACGAGGGGACGGTCCGACGGTTCAAGACCGCGGTTCGCGGGCCGCTGGGCAGCCTCGGAGACCGTCTCGTGTGGGCGAGCTGGCTGCCGGCGGTTGCGCTCGCGTCGCTCGTGATCTATTGGCTCGGGGCGGGATGGGCATGGTCGAGCGCGTTCTTCCTGGTGGTCTACAACGCCGGGCACCTCGCGTTGCGCGTGTGGGGGCTCCGGGCGGGGTGGTCGGCCGGACGCGAGGTGGCGGGACGGCTGCGTGCCGCCGGACTGGGTGAGCTCGCCGAGCGACTCGGGCCTGTGGGGGCCGTTCTCTCGGGGCTCCTCTGTGGGGTGCTGGGGGCCGGTCCACTCGCGGACGCCGGGGACGGTGGCCTCTGGGTCGCGCTCGCGTCCGCCGGTTTCGTCCTCGGCCTCGCCGCCGGACACCGCGCCTGGCGGGCGGCCGCCGTGGGGACCGTCGTCGCCGTCGCCGCCGTGGTCGTCGTCTCATCACTACCTGGGGGGGCAGGATGAGCAGCAGCGAACCCGTGGAGTGCACGGTCGAGATCGTCAACCGGGCCGGGATGCATGCCCGTCCGGCCGCCGAGCTCGTGAAGCTCGCGGGTACCTTCGCCGCGGACATCCGCCTGGAGAAGGACGGACTCGAGGTCAACGGCAAGAGCATCATGGGCGTGCTCATGCTGGCGGCGGAGATGGGAAGCCGGCTCCGGATCGTCGCGGACGGTGAGGACGCGGAGGATGCCGTACGCGCCCTCTCCGAGCTCGTGGGCCGGGGCTTCGACGAGGTGGAGGCGTGAGGTTCCGGTGGGCGTGATCCTCGACGGGAGCCCGGCTTCGGAGGGCATGGCGGCCGGCCGCGTCTTCCGTCTCGGCTGGGGCGTGCCGGTCGTGCCGCACCGTCTGATCGACGATGCGGACGTGGCCGCGGAGTCCGAGCGCTTCCACGAGGCGCTGGAGTGGGCCGCCGAGCGGCTGCGCGAAACGAAGGCCGTCACCGAGCGGCGTCTCGGCGTCGTGGAGGGTCGGATCTTCGATCCCCAGCTTCTCATGCTCCAGGATTCCGAGGTCGTCGAAGGGACGAAACGGTACATCCGGGAGAACCGCCTGAGCTCGGAGCGAGCCTTCGAGCTGCGCATGCTGGAGCTGCGTGCCCTCTGGAGCCGCACGTCGCACCCGATGGTACTCGACCGCCTGAACGACCTCGAAGACCTCATGATCCGAGTGCTGTACCGCCTCCTCGGCCGGAACGACCCGACCGACCTGGTCGATATGGAGGAGGATGTGATCGTCGTGGCGCCCAACCTCACGCCGAGCCTCGTCGTTCAGCTCGACCTGGGCCGGGTCCTCGGCATCGCGACGGACCTCGGCACCCGCACCTCGCACTGGGCGATGCTCGCCCGGTCGCTCGAGGTGCCGGCCGTGGTCGGGTTGGGTCACGCCACCCGTGTCTCGAAGGATGGGCAGGAGGCGATCCTGGATGGCCGGATCGGGCGCCTCGTCCTCGAACCCGAGGAGAAAGAGCGAGCATCGTTCCAGGCGCGTCGTCGGCGCCTGTCCGCCTGGGAAGACGAGATCGGAATGATTGCACCGCTCGAATCCGTCACCCGTGACGGACAGTACGTCGAGCTGCGCGCCAACCTGGACCTGCCCGAGGAAGCGGAGCGGGCCGCCGCCCACGGAGCGATCGGGGTGGGGCTGTTCCGGACCGAGTTCCTCGTCGTGGGTCGAAGCTCCATGCCCGACGAGGAGGAGCAGTACGAGGCGTATCGCCGGACCGCCGAAGCCTT
>JANQME010000353.1 GCA_028280205.1 Longimicrobiales bacterium | reverse complement strand
GTGCGCACGGTCGGCGCCACGGCGAGGAGGAGGAGCGTGACGCCGGCTGCGCGTCGCACGGCCTCGTAGGCGGATTTCGTCATGGCTGACCTCCGACCCCTCTCGCTATCGGCGCGGCGCCCGAGCCTCTGTATCGGAGATCGTCTCGGGTGGCGTGAGCGTGGGGTAGCTGATCCCGAGCTGCTCCAGGTACGTATCGAACCGGGTCTCGTCGTAGTAGTACTGCTCGAGGAGCGGCCGATACGTGTCCATGATCTCCTTGTTGAGGTCGATCGGCGGTGGATCGTCCGGGCCGATGAAGGGCACGTACTCCGTGTGCGCCGTCTGGACGTCGTTGAAGTACGCCCACGCCTGGTCGACGAGCTCGGGCTGCATGAAGAGCTGGAGCGCCGTGCGGGCCATCACACGGGCGCCGGCGACCGCGCCCTTGTGCGCGATCGGTGTCGCCATGGCCATGGCGCTCGACCAGTGATGCCCCGGGAGACCGGGCACGTTGGACGGAAAGCGCATCGTGACGGTGGGCATCGTCCACGAGATGTCGCCGATGTCGTCCGAGCCTCCGCTCCGTCGCGGTCCGGGTTCCCCGATGGGCGAGAGGGTCGTGGGCATGCCCGACGGGATGCTCCCGACCGACTGCTGTACACCCTCGGCGAACCGATGGTCGTCCTCCGTCCACTCGGGGAGCCCGACGGTCTCGATGTGCTCGTACATCGTCTCGGCGACGACCCGGTTGAAGTGACGGGGCCACGCCGCGCCCCGCACCCGATATGTCATCTCGGTGTCGGTCATCAGTGCGGCGCCCTGCGCGATCCGGACGGCGGTGTCGTAGTTCCGCTGGATATCCTCGTAGTCCATCTCACGGATGTAGTACCAGACCGACGCGTACTGCGGCACGACGTTCGGCTGGTCCCCACCGTCGTTGATCACGTAGTGCGAACGCTGGTCCGGGCGAAGGTGCTCGCGCTTGAAGTTCCACGCGACGTTCATCAACTCGACCGCGTCGAGCGCGCTCCGTCCGCGCCACGGAGCACCGGCGCCGTGTGCCGCCTCACCCTCGAAGCTGAACTCGACGGAGACGAGGCCCGTGCCGCCGCCCTGGCCCCAGGAAACGTTCAGGTTCGAGCTCACGTGAGTGAAGAGCGTCACGTCGACGTCGGCCAACACGCCGTCGCGTACGTACCACGCCTTGCTGCCGAGCTGCTCCTCCGCGACGCCGGGCCAGAGCACGAGGGTTCCTTCGATCCCCTCCTCCTCCATGACGTCTTTCAGGGCGAGCGCCGCGACGACGTTGACGGCCTGACCGGAGTTGTGGCCCTCTCCGTGACCCGGAGCGCCCGACACGAGCGGATCGTGGTAGGCGACGCCCGGCTTCTGGTTCGCCTTCGGGATGCCGTCGATGTCCGATCCGAAGGAGATGACGGGCCGACCCGAGCCCCAGCGCGCCACCCACGCCGTGGGAATCCCCGCCACCCCCCGTTCGATCGAGAAGCCGTTCTCCTCCAGAACGCCAGTCACGTAGCCCGACGTCTCGATCTCCTGCTGCCCGAGCTCGGAGAAGGAGAAGATCTTGTCGACCATGACCTGGGCGAGCTTGGCGCGGCTCTGAACCCCCGCGTCGGCCTGCTCCAGCAGCGCGTCCAGATCCTGCGCGGAGCCGGGGGCGGGGAGGGCGAAGGTCAGGGCGAGGAGGAGTGCCGGTGCGGCAGATGCGGTCGAGAGACGCATGACACGGAGAGGGGATCGGGGGACGAAGGGACCTTTTCGACCTTAGCCGTTCCGCGGGAACGCGGCAATCACTCGGCCTTGCCCTCCTCCGACCCGCCGCGGTAGCGTGCTCCGCTCGCCGCTGCAGTCCCCCTTTTCCGCAGAGGCCGTTTCCTTTGCCCACCGCCCGCCTCCCCCTCGGCCTCTCGTCCTTCCTGCTCGCCTCCGCCGCGGGAGCGACCGCGCTCATGCTTCTCGCGGCGGGCCCGACCTCGGCGCAGGAGCCGACCGACCCGTACGTCGGCTTCACCGCCGAGCGTGCCCGCGTCCAGATGACGTGTGAAGCACGCTTCCTCGACCTCCCGTCGAGCCAGACGTTCCGAGAGCACCTGCGGATCATCACGTCGGCTCCGCACCCCGCGGGATCCGAGGCCCAGGTCGAGGTCGGCAACTACCTGACCCGCGTCATGCGCGCGGCCGGACTGGACGTCGTGCGGCACACGTACGACGTGTACCTGCCACAGCTCACGGACGACGTCGAAGCGTGGATCGCGACGCCGGAGCGGATCAAGCTCTCGAATCGTGAGCCCGCGCTTCCCGACGATCGCTTCTCGCACCACCCGGATCTGCTGAACGGCTGGAACGCGTTCTCCGGCACCGGGGACGTGACGGGCGAGGTCGTCTATGCCAACTTCGGCCGCCGCGAGGACTACGAGGCGCTCGACTCGATGGGGATCGACCTCGCCGGCCGCATCGTGATCGCCCGCTACGGGGGCAACTTCCGCGGCTACAAGGTGAAGTTCGCCGAGGAGCGAGGAGCGGCCGGGGTCATCATGTTCAACGATCCGGGCTTCTCACGCGAGGGGGCGTACCCGGAAGGACCGATGATGAACGGCGAGACGATCCAGCGAGGCTCGGTCCTGACGCTTCCCTGGACCGGTGACCCGCTCACGCCCTTCGAACCGGCGCTCCCCGTGAGCGGTGAGCGCGGGCACGTCGAGCGCCTCGACCCCGACGACGTCGCCATGCCGACGATCCCGGTCCTCCCGCTCGGCTTCCTCGCCGCCGAGCAGATCCTGTCCCGCATGGAGGGTACCGAGGCACCCGCCGGGTGGCGGGGTGGCATCGAAACCTCGTACAGAATCACCGGAGGTCCGGAGCTGACCGTCCGCGTTCGGGTGAACCAGCCGAGGGCGCTCACGCGCGCGGTGAACGTCGTCGGAACGGTCGTCGGATCCGAGTACCCGGACGAGTGGATCATCCTCGGAGCGCACTACGACCCGTGGGGCTTCGGTGCGATCGACCCCAACGGCGGCACCGCGATGCTGCTCACGCTCGCGGAGGCGCTCGGCGAGCTGGCCGACACGGGCTGTCGACCTCGCCGCTCGATCCTCATTGCGCACTGGGACGCCGAAGAAGCGGGAATCATCGGCTCGACGGAGTGGGTCGAGGAGTTCATCGACCCGCTGACGGTCAATACCGTCGCGTACATCAACGCCGACGCCGCTGTGTCCGGACCCAACTTCGGCGGATCCTCGTCGCCTTCGCTGAAGGGCCCGATCCTCGATGTCCTCGACGACGTGACGTACCCGGGTGACGATCGGAGCGTCCTCGACTGGTGGCGCGAGGAGGGGGGTGGCTCCGAGCTCGGGAATCTGGGCGGAGGCTCCGACCACGTCGCCTTCTACACCCACGCCGGTGTTCCCTCCGCGGGCCTGTCCAGCGGAGCGCCCAGCGGTGTGTACCACTCGAACTACGACAACTTCGCGTGGTTCGAGCGCTTCGGGGACACAGACTTCGTCTTCGGGCCGATGTTGACCCGCATCGATGGGCTCGTGGCTCTGCGTCTGGCGAACGCCGACGTCCTGCCGTACGACGCGACCCGTTACGCCACGGACACGAGGGTCCACGTGGAGACGCTTCTCCGGGTGGCCGAAGAACGACGGGTCGAGGTGGATCTGAGCCGGCTCGTCGACGCCACGGAGGCACTCGAGGCGGCCGCCGAGCGGTTCACCGGAGCTCGAGATCGCAGCCTGGAAGGCGATGCGGCCGCGCTCGCGCATCCCGTCGCGCAGCGCACCAATCGCGTCCTTCGGCGGCTGGAAAAGGCGTGGCTCGACGACGGTGGACTCCAGGACCGCCCGTGGAGCCGCAACCTCTACGTGTCGCCGGATCCCTTCAGCGGCTATGCATCGTGGATGCTGCCCGGCGTGCGCTTCGAGATCGAGACCGACGACCCGGCCGAAGTGCCCGAATGGGAAGCGAAGTACCTGCGTGCGATCGAGCGCCTGACCGCACTCCTCGACGAAGCCACGGCGCTGCTGGCCGGTTGAATCGCGAGGTCGAGCCGATCGGCGGGCATGTGCGCGCCCACCGGATCCGTGCTGCTGGAACGAGAAGCGGCTGGAGCTAGAAGCGGAAGGACGCCCCTGGTGCGACCCGTGCGGCCGCCTGCCCCATCGAGGTGATCACGGTGAGGTCGACGAGCTCGGCGTCCGGGATCAACTGATCGACGCGTAGCGACGCGGCACTCCGCTCGGGCGACTCCGCACATGTCCACGAGACCGCGAGGCGGACTTCGGAGTGCTCGACTTCGTCGTCAGCGTGGTCGTGGTCGTCCTCGTCGTGGTCGTCCTCGTCGTGGTCGTGGTCGTCCTCGTCGTGATCGTGATCGTCCTCGTCGTGATCGTCTTCGTCGTGATCGTGATCGTCTTCGTCGTGGTCTGCATCGCCGGCGTGATCCTCGTCACCCTCGTCGTGGCCGACCCCGGGGGCCTCGACGATCTCGACCGTCTCGGCGGTGCACGCCAGCTCCGCGGGCAAGGAGATCGCCGTGCCCGCCTCCGCTCGCAGCCGGTCGAGCGCCTCGGCGACGATCCTGCGCTCCTCCTCGGACTCGGGCTGGTGCTCGAAGCCGAAGAGCGCGTCGGCCGGCGCCTGCAGGTCGAGGGTCAGGCGCGCGCCGTCGACGGCGAGGCCCATGCGGACGACCCCGTGTTCGTGCGCTCCCGCGACGCCGATCGCGTCGCCGTCCACACGGGGACCCGAATCGCCGCCCCCGTCGGCGGAGCAGCCGACCAAGGTCAGACCACAAGAGAGGAGAGCGAGCCCGACGATGTTCCGCGGCGCGCACTCGCGCCGGACACTCAGATGTTGCAACATCCGGAGAAGGGACTCCTGTTTCGAGGACGGAACAAGCCTTGATCGCACCTGTACGACACGCAATACATACGTAATCATTGAGAATCAGTTCCCAAGAAGCAAGATCCCACCAGCGAGACCCTTCCCTCGGGGACCCTGATGCGTTCTCCCATCGTGCGTCGCGCCAGAAAGCTCGGCGTCGGATTCGTTGCTCTGTGTGCCGGATTCCTGATCGTCACGTCGGGGCCACGGGCGGTCCGGGTGTCGGCTGCCCCGCCCGAGGTCGTGGTGGCCGAGGCGCCGCCCGCTTCCGGCTCCCCGGAAGAGACTCCGTCCGACGCCTCCCTCCCGCTCGACCTGCTCGAGAGCGATGACCCGCCCGAGGTCCTCTGGGACGTCCTGTCCGGGCTCGACTACCGGTCGGGAACGGTCTCGGCGGAGCTCCAGCCCTTCGTGGGCAAAGAGGTCAAGATCCCGGGCTTCATGGTGCCTCTCGAGGATTGGGCCGAGAAGGCGACCGAGTTCCTGCTCGTGCCGTACGTGGGTGCCTGTATCCACACGCCGCCGCCACCTCCCAACCAGCTCGTGTACGTCAGGATGAATGGTGGCGAGTCCGTGCCGGTATCCTTCTGGGATCCGGTGTGGATCCACGGGACGCTCGAGGTCGAGGAAACGGTGAGTCAGTACGGGGCAGTGAGCTTCAGGATGAGCGGGACGTCCGTGCAGCCGTACGAGTGGTGACCGACGAAGCGAGCTGCGTCCAGGCCCGTTCCCTCACCTTCGCCTACCCGGGTGGCCCGACCGTCCTCGACATTCCCGAGTTGGACGTCCGCTCCCGCGAGCGGGTCTTCCTGTACGGTCCGTCCGGCAGCGGCAAGACGACGCTCCTCGGGCTGATCGCGGGGGTGCTGCGCCCCCCGGCCGGCACGCTACACGTCCTGGGTCGGGACGTCGGTGCCCTCTCCTCTCCTGCGCGCGACCGTCTGCGTGCCGCGCACATCGGCTACGTCTTTCAGATGTTCAACCTGATCCCCTACCTCAACGTGCGGGACAACATCGCCCTGCCGGTACGGATCACGGCGGAGCGCAGGCGTCGCCTCAATGGATCCGTGGACGAAGCGGTCGCGGACGCGGCAGCCCACCTGGGGATCGAGGAGCTGCTCGACGAGCGCGTGACGCGCCTGAGCGTCGGTCAGCAGCAGCGCGTCGCCGCGGCCCGTGCGATCCTGGGCGCCCCGGAGCTCATCGTCGCCGACGAGCCCACCTCGGCGCTCGACATGGACCGGCGACACGCCTTCCTCGAACTCCTCTTCCGCAACGTGACCGAGACCGGATCGACGCTCCTCTTCGTCAGCCACGATCTCGGGCTGGCCGAGCTCTTCGACCGCTCCCTCTCGCTGCCCGAGCTCAACCGCGTGGGAGCCTGACGTGCTTCTGCTGCACCTCGCCCGACAGTCGCTCGCCAACCGACTGCTCACGACGTCGCTGACGGTCCTCTCGATCGCGCTCAGCGTGGCGCTGCTCGTCGGCGTCGAGAACGTGCGCACCGGGATGCGCGAGAGCTTCTCCAATACCGTGAGCGGGACGGACCTGATCGTCGGGTCGCGGGGCGGCACGATCCAACTCCTCCTCTACGCCGTCTTCGGCATGGGGTCACCGGTCGCGAACATCCCGCACGAAGTGTGGAAGGAGTGGGACGAGCATCCCGCGGTCGCGTGGACCATTCCATACTCCCTCGGGGACAGCCACCGCGGCTTTCGCGTGATCGGCACGAACGATTCGTTCTACGAACGATACCGCTACCGGGGCGGGCAGCCGATCGCCGTGGCGGAAGGCCGGCCCGCTTCGGGTGTCTTCGATCTCGTCCTCGGTGCCGAGGTCGCCGCGCGCCTCGGCTACGGCCTCGGCGACCGGATCGCCGTGACGCACGGGATGAGCGCCGTCGGCTTCATGAACCACGACGATATGCCCTTCGAGGTCGTCGGGATCCTCGAACGCACGCTCACCCCCGTCGACCGTGCGATCTACGTCACCCTGGAGGGCATCTCGGCCATCCACATGGGGTGGGAGTCGGGAGCGCCACCGATGCCGGGCGAGGAGGTCGACGCCGAGGAGGTTCTCGCGATGGACGAGATCCCGGTCTCGCAGATCACCTCCTTCTTCCTCGGTGCCGAGTCGAGGGCCCTGACGCTGCAGCTCCAGCGCGACATCTCCACGAGCGAGGAGGAGCCACTGACCGCGGTGATCCCCGGTGTGGCGCTCGCCGAGATGTGGCGGGGAATCGGGTACGCCGAAGACGGGCTGCGTGTGATCTCCGGCTTCGTCGTCCTGGTCGGGATCCTCGGCATGCTCGTATCGATCTACACCTCGCTCGACGCACGACGGCGCGAGATGGCGATCCTGCGTGCGCTGGGCGCCGGGCCGCGGCGCATCGTGTCCCTGCTCGTGCTCGAGGCCGGAATGCTCTCCGCCTTCGGCGCGGCGCTCGGGGTCGGCTTCGTGTACGCCGGCCTGCTCCTGCTGCAGCCGTGGCTGGAGGGGCGCTTCGGGCTGCAGATCCCGATCCGCATGCTCGACGACGTGCAGCTCCTCTACGTGGGTGCCGTCGTCGTGCTCGGCTTCGTGGCCGGCCTCGTCCCGGCCGTGAAGGCGTATCGGACGGCTCTGCACGACGGTCTGTCGGTGCGGGTGTGACGAAGGAGGCGGGTCGCCGGCCGATACAGAGCCGCTCGGGGCCGACCCTCCGCTGCGTGCTCGTGCTGGGCATGAGCTTCCTCGCTCCCGCCGCGCTGACGACCGAGGTTCACGGCCAGTCGGTCGCCGATCGACTCGAAGCCGCGGAGTCCCTGGGTTGGGCAGTGGGGGCGGTGGAGGCGGAGATCACCGTCGTCGAATTCTCGGACGTCTCGTGTCCCTACTGCGCGAGCTTTCACGAGGGTACGCGGGCCGAGCTCGTGAAGGAGTTCGTCGACTCCGGTCGGGTCCGCTGGATCACGGTCACGTACGTGTCCGGTCTCTACCCGAACTCACTGCCCCTCTCGGTCGCCGCCGAGTGTGCGGGCCGCCAGGGCCGCTACGCGGGGTACCTGGCAGGGGTGTACGCGCGTCGGGAGGCGTGGGTCGGTGCTGGTGCTCGGGGCATCGCCACCGTCGTCGAGGAGCTCGGACGCGAGGTCGGGCTCGAAGACCGAGCGTTCGCGTCGTGCCGGCAAGACCTCGCGGTTGCCGAACGAATCCAGGCGATCGGCGCGCTCGCGCGCGACGTCGGCGTCCGCGGCACACCGACCTGGTTCGTCGATGGCTTCCTGGTCATGGGCGACCTGCCGCTCGGCTACGCTCGGCAGTTCATCGAGTCGCGCCTCTCGCGTTAGGCGCTCGCGAGGACGAAACGCCGAAACGTGAGCAACGCGAACCCTCGGGCCTGACTCAACGCAGGAGCGCTTTCGCCTCCACCACCACGGATCGGGTCGGGCCCGGCCTTCCGAAGGTGCCACTCCCGCCCAGGTAGTGTCGAGCATCGGTGAGGTTCCTCCCGACCGCCCGCAACGTCACGGCCGGTGTCAGTTGAAACGTGACCGATGCGTCCAGGAGGGTGTGTGCGGGCATGAACTGTTCGGACGAGAGAAAGGCCTTCCTCTCATCCACCCGGAAGACCCCGCCACCGACGGCCAGACGAGACGTGGCCTGGAAGTCGAGCCAGACGCTACCCGCATGCTCGGGGCTGCCGCCGAGCGGTGTACCGGCCGGATACGCGACATCATCGCGAACCTCGGCCTGCAGGTAGGCATACGAAGCCAGAACGAAGAGCCGGTCCACGACGCGGCCGTTCACCTCGAGCTCGACACCTCGGCTCCCATGCACGCCGCCCTGCTCGACCTGGAAGTCGCCGTTCTGATCTCGAAAGAAGGACAGGACTCCGGAGTTCTCGAGGTCGAAGAGTGAGACCGTCGCGAGGGCCCGCCCGTCGGCGAGACTCAGCTTGGCCCCGACCTCGAACTGACGCCCGAACGACGGGTCGAAGAGCACACCTCCGCTCGTGAACAGCGTGGGTGCGAACGACTCGGTGAAGGTGCCGAACAGCGACCCGGACGGGCCGACGCGGACCACCACGCCCGCGTTGGCCGTCCAATCGTCCGCCTCGAGGACATCACCCGTCTGAGACTCCTGGCTGTAGGACGTGCGTCGCACGCCACCCAGCAGTCGCATCGGGCCCAGCTCGACGGTGTGGCTCAGATAGGCGCCGAGCACGTCCGTGTCGGTCGTGCCAGAATCCAGCGGGTCGAGTGCGGATGGCATGCCGGTCTGGACCGGAGCGTAGACGTCGACTGGGTCCATGTCCCGACGGAAGCGGTCTCGTCCGAAGGCGGTGGACTGGAAGTCGGCCCCGACCGTCGTCTCGTGCCGGGAGCTCCCCAGGTCGAAGCCCCCGAGAAGGAAGAGGTCGAGGTGAAGGTCGTCCTGCTCGATCTCCGTGCGCTCGGCCCGTCGGTTGAGGGTACGCGCATCGGCCTGGAAGTCCCGGAGCGCGGTTTCCGTCTCGGACCAGTCGTACGTCGAGATCGAGACGAGCGAGCGCGCCTGGACGTTCGAGGTGACGTTCAACCGGCTGGAGAGCTGTACGGACGCCTGTCGACGATCGTACGTGGCTCCGTCCTCCCCGAGGAACCGATCCGCGGGAAGCTCTTCGAGGCCCTCGAAGGTCTCGGCGGGTGCCTTCAAGCCGGGGTTCGTGACGCCCTCCCCGCGCGACAGCTCCACATCGAGCTCCAGCACTCCCCGGCTGGCACTCGCCAGGCGTATGGACGGTGCGAGAAAGAGCTGGTCGCGATCGACGCCGATGAACTCCCCTCCCCGTCGCGCGGACGCGATCACACGATAGGACGTGCCGCCTTCGCTGATCGGACCCGTCACGTCCGCCGTGCCCTCGAGGAGCCCGAAGCTTCCGGACCTCAGGTCGACGCTACTCTGGAATACCGACTGCGGACGCTTGGTCACCAGGTTCACGACGCCCCCGGGATCCAACTGTCCGAAGAAGACCGAGCTCGGGCCCTTGAGCACCTCGACCCGCTCGACGTTGGGCTGCAGGAGCTCCGCCGTCTTCAGGACGAGAGCACCGTTCTTGCGAAAGTTGCCGTTGTTGTCCGAGTAGAAGCCACGGAGGCTGAACAGGCCGCCGGGACCGGCTCTGCCATCCGACTGGATGATCCCGGCTACATTGCGCACCACGTCCCCCAGGTCGCGGCCGCCCTGCCCCTCGACCACGCGTCGATCGACGAGCGTGACCGACTGCGGAGTGATCAGAATGGGTTCGCTCCGCTTCCCCACGAGCTCCGACCGGAGCCCTACGACATCGATTCCCGGGATGCTCACGGGATCGATCGGGAGCCGTACGACGAGCGACGTGCCTTCGTCTTCTCCGACGGAGAATTCCACGGTCCGATAGCCGGGCCGGGTCACGAGCAGCGCGATGGCGCCCGAAGGAAGTCCGTCCAGGCGGAACGAACCCTCCGCATCCGTCAGTGCCCACGCACCCGGCCCCGTTGCGAGCTCGACGCGCGCGTGCTGGAGACCGACGCCGTCTTCGGAGACCACGCGACCCTGGAGGGCTCTCTGCTGGGCAAAGATCTCGGCAGGCAACACCACCGCGGCGAGAATCCAACTGACGTACGTCCACCGCGCGATCATCCGAGCGACCATGGTCGTCCTCTGCCACCGGTTCGTGACGTGTTAGTGAGAATACATTCTTGTCGCTACTATTGTAGCGACCCGCAACCCAAGCTCGCCAGATGCCGGTGACGACCAACGACCTCGCCATCGCCTGCCACAAACCACTGCTGCTCCTGGTGGTCCTGTGCGTCGGATGCCAAGTCGACCCGGAGAGCCGTCACGGGTCTCTCCCGGAGGCCGCCGCGTCGTCGTGCGTCGAAGAGTTCGATCCGGGGGCGGACTCCTTCCCCCACAAGGCCTCGGTCGGGTGGGCCGA